>NZ_JVOR01000095.1:0-223281 GCF_001054715.1 Acinetobacter sp. 243_ASPC
CTGATGATTCAACAGATGCAACTCAACTTGATCCAATTGTAGTGACTGCATCAAAATCTGAAGAAAAAGCCAGTGCAGTGCCTGCGCGAATTACAATTATTCAGCCTCAAATACTTGAACAGTCCCCAATTGCATCATTGCCCGATCTATTGATGACCGAAGCTGCAATTAATATGGTTCAAAGTGGCGGCTATGGACAAAGTGCATCGATTTTTCTGCGTGGTGCAGAATCAGATCAAACTTTGATTTTGAGGGATGGTGTACGTCTAAACTCAAATAGTAGTGGCGCAGCTGCTTTACCATTTATCGATACAACTGACATCAAACAAATTGAAATATTAAAAGGCCCTGCTTCTGTTCTATATGGAACTGATGCTATTGGTGGTGTCGTTCAACTCGTTACAAAAGTACCAACCAAAAGTTCAGTTTTTACCACCAATGAAGTCGGAGAAAACAAAACCTATAAATCATTAGTTGGTGCAGACATAGCAGAAAACGGTTTCTACGCTCAAATCCGTGGCCAACGCCTTGAGACAGATGGTACACCTGTAAAAGAAACAGTAGACGCACCAAATGCTTCATTTGATCAAAAAGGTTTTAGTACTAAATTTGGAGTTGAAAAAGAAAACTTTGCTGCATCTATTGATTACAGTAAAAATAAAGGAAATAGCGCTTACGACAATTCTGGTAATTTGACAAATCAAGACTTTCAAAATGAGGTAATCAATCTAAAAGGTAAATTCAATTTCACAGATCAAATTGAGTTAAATACACGTCTTTCACAATTTAAAGATGATACTGAACAAAAAGATGCAAACTATCTTGGTACTTATGATTTTGTTCACAGCAAAACTCAAGAAGCAGAAATTTACAATAAATGGAATTTTACCAACAATCAAAATTTAATGATTGGTATTACACATAGAAAAAATGAGGGTGATGTTGTTTCTTTTGGCTCACCTTATAAAGAAGATGTAAATTCAACGGGTTACTTTATCCAGCATCAATACAATCAGTCAGGCTTAAATACTCAAGTAGGTGTTCGTCTTGAAGATAACGAAAAATTTGGCACACATACAGTCGCTCAAGGCGCCATTCGATATCAATTACTACCACTTACAAGTGTTTATGCAAATATTGGCTCTGCCTTTAAAGCGCCAACATTGAATGATTTATATGGTTTTGGGGGTAATCAAGACTTAAAACCAGAAGAGAGCCTTTCCTATGAAATTGGGTTCGATCAACAACTTGCCTATAATATTCGTACAGGATTATCACTTTACACCACAAAAGTAGATAATTTAATTAACTACGGTATTTCTCAGATGGAGAATGTGGATAAGGCGAAGTTTGAAGGTGCTGAAGCATACATAAAATGGCAAGGTGAAAATCTTTATACCAACTTAGGTTTCAATTATGTACGTTCAAAAGATGAAAATACTGGCGAAGACTTAAGCAGAAGACCACGTCAAAATATCTCTTTGACCACAGGATGGCAAGATGAAAAGTATGCACTATCGGCAACTGTTGTCGCCAACAGTAAGTATGACAATACAGCATACGACACTGTAAGTGTACCGGGCCATTTACGTATTGATATGCATGGACAATATACAATTAACGAGCATTTGCAGGTGTTTAGTAATATTCAAAATATAGGTGACGTTAAATATCGTACTGCATATAGTAGTGGTAGTTACTATATCAACGGCGGTCGCCTTGCCTCTGTCGGTGTAACACTAAAATACTAATGTAAACTACTATTTTAATCAGGATAATGTCTCACGATATTATCCTGATTTCATTTAATCCTCTTACACATCTTTAGGAAATCTTATGGGACATCGTTTAAGTAAAATTTATACCCGCACAGGTGACTCAGGTACAACTGGTCTGGGCGATGGCTCACGTGTCGCAAAAGATGATTTAAGAATTGCTGCACTCGGCGATGTCGATGAACTCAATGCGATTTTGGGCGTTCTGCGTGCACAGATTGAAAGTTCTATGCTTGAAAACAAATCGACATGGGATAAACATTTAAGCTTGATTCAGCACTGGCTCTTTGACTTAGGCGGTGAGGTTTGTATTCCAAACTATAACTTACTGCAACCGCTAAGTATCGAGTTTCTAGAACGTGATATCGATCAAATGAACGAACACTTACCAAACCTTAAAGAGTTTATTTTGCCATCAGGCACTTTAGTTTGTAGTTATGCGCATCAAGCACGTGCGGTGTGTCGTCGGGCTGAGCGAAGCCTGATTGCGGTACAGCAACGTGATCAGAATATCCAGAACACTTCCATTCAGTTACTCAACCGTCTTTCAGACTGGCTGTTTGTGGCTTCACGAGCATTGCAACGCGAGGCTGGTGGCAGTGAAGTGCTGTGGCAAAAAAATATTAATGACACCATATAAGCGCTAAAATAGTTTTTCTGTTCTGAGCGTAGGACATTTATGCGTATTATTGGCCATCGCGGTGCGCGCGGCGAAGCACCGGAAAACACACTGGGTGGATTTGAATATCTCAAACAGCTCGGTGTTCGTGCTGTCGAGTTTGATGTTCGGCAGCTCAAAGATGCTACAACAGTCATCATGCACGATGATTCGTTTTTAAGAACCACTGGTCACGCTATTTCGCTCTACGAGTGTATGCAAAATGATCTGTGTCAATATGATCATCGCCTGAACTGGCCAGTGTGGACTCAAGCCGAATATACCCCAACTTTTAGTCAAGCAATGGCCATTTTAAAAGACTTTGAACACATCGAGGTCGAGATCAAACATGTCGAGGATCTGGCTCAGGCTGAACGACTAACTGCTCGGCTGGATATGGAGCTTCAAGACTTTCATGATCAAATTATCATGACCAGTTTTGACGAGAAGGTATTAAAAACGCTCCAAACTCACAAAAGTCGTTTTAAGCGCGGTTTTCTCATCGAAACCGATATAAAAGCTAAAGCCATAGAAAAGGCACTGGCTTTAGGATGCTGTCATATCGGATGGATGGATCGACTGGCCACACCCGAGATGATTCGATTGTCGCATGATGCTGGGCTTACCATCAGTGTATGGACAGTCAATGATGTTGAACGCGCGAAAGCATTACGGGATTTAGGTATTGAAGGGCTGATTACTGACGTACCTAAATTGATGCTGGCACATCTCGATTAATCTGGGCAGGTTGGCCCTGCCCGTTGGCTTATTTTCGCTGTGCCACAATCAGCACATTTTGTTCTTTATCGAGTAAAAGCAATTCATTGCCCTGACGCTTGAAGCTCACAATGCGCTGTAAAGCATCCATCAAGTTGGCTTCTTGCACCAAAGCTCGGTCACACACCTGATGATCTGCTTTCACATCAAAACTCAGGCGAGATTGACTGAAATTATAAAGATAACGTCCAAAGACCGGATTACAGCCTGTATGTCCATTCACCGTATTCAAGGTTGAATTCAGGCGAATAGCTGGCAATTGGTTAAAGAAGTTGGCACGTTTTTGCTGAATATGCGTAATTTGCCATGTAATATCCTGTACACCATCGGTAGAGCGTGGTGTCTCAGTCGATTTCACCGCATGATTGGCAGTGTGTTTTTTATTGTGTTGTTGTTTTTGTGGAGGGGCTTGTGTGCTCTGACAAGCGCTCAACAGTGAAGCCAAACTTAAAACCGCAGCGATGTGAACGATTTTTATCAACAATTTTTCCTCCTTGTTTTTTGATCGAAATGACCTATGTTTCTTGCGATAAACATACGATAAAATCAATCGATCCTTTGTTGAATTCTGTTACTGTTTCTTTGAATACACTTGTACAATAATGCTAGTGAACATATGTTCGCTCATGCTAATATGCGTAGTACATCGCCAGTAATCAAAAAAATTTCTGGGCCAAGCTGTTTTGTTTTTTAACCTTTGTTACACAAAGGCTTCTAGGAGCGCTGTCGGAGATGAATCCTCCCCTACCTCAAGCCCCAATTAACTGGATTGCCGTTTTTGCCTTAATTTTTTTACCGCTCGTTGCAGTCATTGCAATTCCCCTGTATGCCTATCACCATGACTTTAGTGCTGCTGCATGGGTGAGCATGTTTGTATTACTGGGAATCAGCAGTCTGGGCATTACAGCCGGTTACCATCGTCTTTGGGCGCATCGTGCCTATGAAGCCACTTTGCCTTTAAAAATCATTTTGATGATTATGGGCACTTTTGCGGTTCAAAACAGCGTGCTTTATTGGGCGTCGGGCCATCGTACTCATCATCGCCATGTCGATGATGTTGAAAAAGATCCGTACTCGATTAAAAACGGATTCTGGTATGCACACTTGGGCTGGATGTTAAAAAATTATCCTGCAGCTGAACCAAACTTTAAAAATGCACCAGACCTACTCAATGACAAACTGGTGATGTTCCAGCATAAATATTATGTTCCGCTGGTGATTGTGGTTCATGTGGCAATTTTGACACTGGTGGGCTGGGCAGTTGGCGATATGTGGGGCGTGGTTTTACTGGGCGGTTTGGTTCGACTGATCCTGAGCCATCACGTGACCTTCTTCATCAACTCACTGTGTCATATGTGGGGCAAGCGTCCGTATACTGACGAAAACACCGCACGTGATAACTTCTGGTTGGCAATTGCGACTTGGGGTGAAGGCTACCATAACTATCATCACATCTTTCAGTACGACTACCGAAATGGTGTGAAATGGTGGCAGTATGATCCAACAAAATGGCTCATTTGGACTTGCTCAAAACTTGGTTTGGCTAAAAATTTACGTCGTATTCCAAGCTTTAATATTAAAAAAGCTGAACTCGCGATGAAGTTTAAGTACGCCGAGCAGGATTTGGCAATTTATGGCCATGATGTCAACTCTGACTTGGTGCAAATGAAGCAACGTATTGCTCAAGAATACGATGCCTTTACACACACGCTCAATGACTGGGCCAAGTTAAAAGAGCAAGAATTGCATGCCAAAAAGGCAGCAGTGGCAGAAAAAATTCATCAGATGGATCACAAGCTCAAAGTTGATTTTCAATTGCTTGAACACCGTTTGAGTCATCATCGTGAATGTCTGGAAACCCTGATGCGTAATGTCAAAAAGCGCAATGCGGTTTCAGAATAAACCAGAATCTTAAAAGCCCCACTGGGGCTTTTTTTAGGTCTGTTGCTCGCGAATTTGGTTCAATCTAAATTTTTGCTATAGTGACCGTTCAACCGATGAGTTCTCACCATTATGCTTTTCAATTCACGCTACCCGACTTTAAACGCTAAATTGTTTCACCAACAATCACCTGTTCCGCTTAAAGGAGCAAAAGCAGGCCATTTCAATGCTGCTCTGGCAGATGAGTTACAGTGGAACGAACAAGATAAAGCAGCATGGGTTGAGATTTGTAGTGGTCAAACTGTATTTGAGCAATGCCCTCCACTTGCGATGGTGTATGCGGGCCATCAATTTGGTCAATGGGCCGGACAATTAGGCGATGGCCGCGGTGTGTTGATTGCTCAAGTGTTAGATCGATCTGGACGTACTATAGACCTACACCTTAAAGGTGCCGGGCTAACGCCTTACTCTCGTATGGGCGACGGACGTGCAGTGCTGCGCTCGGTAATTCGTGAATATTTGGCTGGCCATACACTCAATGCGCTTGGCATTGCATCTAGTAATGCAGTTGGTTTTACAACGTCAACCCAAGGTGTACAACGAGAAACACTTGAATTGGGCGCCATGTTACTACGCACCTCAGATTGTCATATTCGACTTGGGCATTTTGAATGGATTAATCAATATGCTCCTGAGCTTTTGACAGAATTCACCCAAAAGTGTATTGAATGGCATTATCCAGAAGCACTTGAAGCAGAACATCCTGTTTTGGCATTTGCCGAGGGCGTGATTCAAAAAACCGCTAAAATGATTGCGGATTGGCAGTTGGTCGGCTTTGCCCATGGTGTCATGAACACTGATAATTTGAATATTACGGGATCGACTCTGGATTTTGGGCCATTTGGATTTATGGAACGTTTTCGCCCTAATTGGATCAACAACCACTCCGATCATCAAGGCCGTTATGTTTATCAAAATCAGCCGAGTATCGGACACTGGAATTTATGGGTATGGCTCAACAATCTGATTCCATTGGCCAAAGAACAAGATAAAGAAGAATTTAAGCAACAACTGGTCAGCTGCCTTGAGGCTTTTGAACCAGCATTCTTGGCCTACTATACCGAAGGGCTATGTAAGAAAATGGGCTTACCGCAGTTTCATCATGACAGTTTCGATTGTGGCATGGCATTTTTACGCATTTTACAAAGCGAACAACTGGATTACACCCAAAGTTTCCTCCGCCTACAACAGCATGATTACGCTGCACTTCGAGATGACTGCCTAGACATCCGGCAGTTTGATGCTTTTTTGCAGCAGTACCATCAGATTCGAGAACATCAAGATATTGCAGCGCTTGATCAGACGATGTCTGAAGTGAACCCCGTTTATATTTTACGTAATCACATGGCGCAGCACGCAATTGAACAAGCTGAACGCGGTGACTTTTCAGAAGTAGAGCGTTTATTTACCCTACTTGCCTCACCTTTTACACGCCAACCTGCACTTGAACGAGAGCAGGATCTAGCACCTTTGGCAAGTGATGTTCCTGAAGTGATGGTGAGTTGTTCATCTTAAGATATTTTGAACAGACCCACTTATCCCCATTTTCTGTGGATAACATTGTGATTATCCACAGGATAAGTAACTTTACATGCAAGATAACAGAGCTCAATTTTTGATTGATTCTGTTCTTATCCAACTATTTTCAGGAAGAAAAATGAACACTGAAGAAATGAAAAGCTATGCGCTCAGTGTGGCGCTTAGCCTTCCACAGACGAATTTAAGTCAGCCTTTTTCAGCCGATTCAGATGTAGTCAAAGTTTTCGATAAAATTTTTATGGTTGCAGGGCATGCGCACGGCCAAGATTGTATCACTTTAAAAGTAGATCCCGTTCAAGGCGAAATGCTCAAAGATACCTATAGCTGTATTCAAGGTGGCTATTACATGAATAAACGCCACTGGATTTCAATTTATGCAGGCTCTGAAATAAGTGCAGATCTCATTCATGATTTAATTCAAGATTCTTACTTATTGGTAGCGAAAACGCTAAATCGAGTTCAAAAAAATCAGCTGAATGATTCAGATAAATAAAGTTCACTTTCAGTACTAACGCGGAAATACATTGCGTAATTCATTGATAAAGTACTGTTCAACCAAAGAGAGTTTTCGGTCCTTATGCCAAGTCAGTAAAATAGGCAATACTGCGGCGTGCGGAAGAGGCGGAAGCTGCTTAAACTCATGATGATCGTGCCGTGCCTGAACCATATGTTTAGGTAAAAATCCAATCCCGATACCATGTTTGATAAAACGGATCACTTCATCGATATTATTGGTTGTCACCAGCAAGCGATTTTGCTTGATAATGGTTTCACGCACCTCATTTAACGGCGACATCGGATCATTAAGCTGTTCACTTTGAAATGAAATAAACCCATGTCCTTTGATCTGATCGACCGATTCAAGCGTTTCATGGAAAAGTGGATGTCGAACACTACAAAATAGGGCGTACTTTTGATTGATCAAAGCATGATAATGCAGTTTGGGATACATCTCCCGGCTAATACAAATGCCCAGTGCAGGCACTTTCTGTAAAAGCAATTGATGTATTTCTTTACTTCTGAGTACATCGACCTGAAAGTCGACCATTGGATATTTTTCGTGAAAGTCATGCAAAACCCGATCGTAACGTGCCGATTCAATGCGGCTGAGTACCAGTAACTTAATCGTTCCGGTGAGACTATTTTTTTCGGTATTCAGGCGCTCTTCATAATCGATTAAATGATTATAGATCGTTAAACTTGCTTCAAAAATGATTTCACCGGTGGGCGTTAAATGAAATTTCCCACCAGTACGAATAATCAGAACATCGCCAATTTGTTCCTCCAAACGCTTTAAACTTTGACTAATCGCAGATTGAGTCAGAAAGAGTTTATTGGCTGCTTTGTTTAAACTCCCTTCTTGCACAATCACGCGAAAAATGCGCAGCAATGACCAGTTACATTTCTCGAGTAAAATATCCGTTTTCACTGCTACGCCTTATTGTATGTGTCTAGTTGAGATCCATCCTATCAAAACTCTTCTAACGCCGTCATTTTCAATGTTGAAATACGGTCAGATTTTTCGGCTACACCAAAACCACGCATGAAACTTTTAAAATTTTCTCCCAATTTTTCGATACAGTAGCCACCCTCAATTAAGCTTATTGTGGGTACCCCTATCGATTTAATTTTCTCTGCCACTGTTTGAAAGCCTTCAGTGCTCACCGAACACTTGGCCTGTGGATCATCTACATACACATCAAAACCCATCACATGTACCACGACATCAGGCTGATACAGTTTTACAAAGTCAACGGCCAGATCTAAATAGTCAAAAAAAGCGGCTTCTGAACTGCCGTGTGGCATTGGGAAATTTTTGTTGTAACCATAGCCTGCACCAGCACCATATTCATCGGTAAATCCAGCCACGACTGGGTAGAAATTAGTGGGATCGCCATGCACCGATACATAAAGCACATCATCTCGATCGTAGAAAATCTCCTGCACGCCTTGTCCGTGATGCATGTCGGTGTCGATAATTGCAACACGTTTAAAATGCTGGCGCAGATACTGTGCAATGACGGCGGCATTGTTGATATAACAAAACCCCCCAGCACCATCTTTACGAGCGTGGTGTCCTGCTGGACGTGTCAGTCCAATCATTAAGTCAGCATCTTGCTTGATCAGTGCATCGGCACAAGATAATGCTGTTTGTGCAGACCAATATACCGATGTCCAAGTATCCTGACCAATTGGTGCACTTCCATCGGCCAGATATTTCGCAGCTTTGGCTAAAATCCCGATTTCACGATTGTTGTCTCGGATAAAAATATTAGAAAGCACTTCATCGCCCCAATCTTCAGGTAATGCTTTCCATTCGGTATACGCATTTTTTAAAAAGCTAATATAGCCTGGCGTATGCACGCCCAGTAACGGCGCAGTACCAAATTCTTTAGCTATAGATACCGGTAAGCCCATCTCTTGTGACGC
This sequence comes from Acinetobacter sp. 243_ASPC, assembly GCF_001054715.1. Classification (NCBI taxonomy): domain Bacteria; kingdom Pseudomonadati; phylum Pseudomonadota; class Gammaproteobacteria; order Moraxellales; family Moraxellaceae; genus Acinetobacter; species Acinetobacter sp. 243_ASPC. The sequence goes on from NZ_JVOR01000095.1 coordinate 9,121, forward strand.
ACGTAAGAGTTCGTGCATCCGTTCGGGTTTCTCTTGCGGTTGGCGCATTTTTCCACGTGAGTAATAACTTTGCGGACGATGTTTTAATTGTTCTGGATGAAAGAAAATTTGCATATGGGCATCCTTTTTGGCGATCAGCTAACACAAGCCAGTTGCTGACGTTGGTCAAATTTTAAAACACTGCGTAATAAGACTTCGGCCCCCTGTTGAGCTTGCAGTGGCGTAATATTTTCTGCTTCGTTATGACTTAACCCATTTTCACAAGGGATAAAGATCATGGTGGTTGGGCAGTGTTTGGCCAGATGAATGGCATCATGCCCTGCGCCGCTAACTATCTGCTGATGGCGATATCCCAACTCGTTCACAGCGATCTGAACAGTTTCAATACAATCTGGATCAAACATGGTGGCTGGGCTAAACCAGTGGCGTTGAATGCCAAGCGCGACATCACGCTGCTGCGCAATCTTATGCATATAATCAGTGACCCGCTGTTCCATCTTTAAAATTTCGGCATCGTTGGGATGTCTTAAATCGATCGTCCACTGCACAGCTTGTGGAATGGTATTACGTGATGAATGTGCAACGGAGAGCTCACCAAAGGTAATTAAGCCTTGAGGAAATTGCTTCAAAATCATCTCTTCTAGCGCAGTAATCATCTGTGCAGACGCAATCATGGCATCACGGCGCATCGCCATCGGCGTGGTACCGGCATGCGCTGCTTGCCCAGATACTTCGATGTCCAGCCAGATTATGGCCTGCCCACCCGTCACTACGCCAATTGCATTTTGGTTCTTTTCCAGCACAGGTCCTTGTTCGATATGCAGTTCATAATATGCAGCAAAATTACGTTTTAACGGCAATTCACCGCTTTGCCCTGTTCTTACCAACTCAGCGGCCACACTGATTCCATCTTTATCACAGGTTTGCCTGACTTGCTCTTGATCAAGTACGCCCACAAACACCCCTGAACCCATCATGGCGGGGGTAAAGCGTGCACCCTCTTCGTTCATCCATACTGCAATTTCAATTGGATGTCGCGTTTTGATTTGCTGCTCATAAAGACATTGGAGGACTTCAAGCCCTGCCAAGACGCCATAAATTCCGTCAAAACGTCCACCTTTCGGCTGGGTATCTAAATGGCTGCCCATTACGATCGGCGGTAGAGATGCATCCAGCCCCTCACGGCGTAAAAACATGTTTCCAATCACATCAAAGTCTACATGCATCCCGATTGCCGAAGCCCAATCGATCAGTCGTTGGCGCCCTTCTCTATCCAGATCGGTGAGCGCCAGTCGTGTGTTGCCACCTTGTTCGGTTGCTCCGATTTGAGCCATCTCCATCAACGTCGACCACAATCTGTTTGTATTTGTTTTCATATTTAATATCCTTTCAAATAGTCGACTGTATTGATCAGCGGCTGCTGCCTTAGAACACGCCGATCATTTTCCAGTATTTGCTGTACCACCACGTCAAGCGGTGCATGTGAAGCCACATGCGGTGTCATCACCACCTTTGGTGTGGTCCATAACGGATGTTCTTTCGGTAAAGGTTCTTGTTCAAACACATCTAAAATGGCACCGCGTAAATGATCCGATTCAAGGCTCTTCATCAAATCATCGACATTTAAATGTGCGCCGCGGCCACTATTAATGATGGCGGCACCTTGCGGTAACTGCCGGAAAGTTTGGTGAGATAGAATCTGTTTGGTTTCTGGCGTAAGCGGTAATAAATTAATCAAAATCTGGGTTTCGGCTAAAAATGCAGGCAGCTCACTCCAGCCAGCAAAAGTGTCAACACGTTCAATATTTTTTAAAGATTTGGACCAACCCCGAACCTGATAGCCTGCCGCAGCCAGATGCTGTGCGACATAGGCACCCAGCTCACCTAGCCCCAAAATACCCACACAGACATCATGTTCATTTTTTTGTGGCCATTGTCGCCAGATGTGCTGCTGTTGCTGCTGAAGATACACATCAAAACTGCGCTGGTAATACAGCACACCCCACTGCAAATAATTCAACATGCCTTGCTTATGGTGCTGATCAACGATTCGGCAAATTTGGTAGTCTGTGCCAATCTCCTCTAAATTGAGGTGCTCAATTCCCGCCCCCATTGAATGAATCACTTTAAGCTCAGGCAACTGACGTAACTGCTGCATATCGGGAAACCAACAGGCGGCTGTGGTCGCCTGCTGCGCGCGCGGGTCATCTGGCAAGCAAAAATGTGCTGGAGAAGCATGGGCCTCAAAGGCATCGATCAGCATGGCTCTCGCATAGGATTTGGTCGAAGCAATCACAATCATGCGCAGTACTCATCTTGCTGATGCTCAATTAACGATAAAGCCGCCTGCCAAGCATCTTGAATAATCGGCTCGACCTCTTTACGGTTAAACTGTGCTGCGGTGTGGCGACACACCTCGATATCCGGCAGATTCAGCTCAGAGCTGCTCATGGCCTTAATCTGAATCTGACAGGCACGCTCCAAAAAATAAATTTCATGAAATGCGCGCGCAAGCGTGTCTCCAGTCGCAAGTAAACCGTGATTTCTTAAAATCATACAGCGATGTGTACCTAAGTCGCTTACTAGACGTTGCTGCTCATCGAGTGACAAAGCAATACCTTCATAGTTGTGATAGCCGATCTGTTCGTAAAACTTAAGTGCGTGCTGCGACAAAGGCAGCAGACCGTGCTTTTGTGCAGAAACGGCAACGCCATCTGCGGTATGCGTATGAATAATACAATTCACATCAGATCGGGCATGATGAATCGCAGAGTGAATCACAAATCCGGCCGCATTGACTTTTTTGCCTTGATCGTAGCTTTCTACAATTCTTCCGTCATGATCAATCTTGACCAAATTGGAAGCGTTCATTTTTTCAAATGGAATACCATATCGATTGATCAGAAAGTGACAAGGTTCATCTGGCACACGCAAACTAATATGCGTATCGATTAAATCTGTCATACGGTAATACGCAATCAATCGATATAAAGCAGCAAGCTGGCAGCGTGCACTCCATTCCACCGGATTCATATGACTGATGCTGTACGAGGTATTCATGTGGTTCATCCTTTAAGCCGATTCTTCTCGAATCATGTGTGATGCAGAGGTCTGTTGCGGTTTTTGTTTGTCCATAAGCATCTTTACGCCAATCACGCCAATAAAAGACAACAACGATAAGAAGCTAAAAAACAAGGCCAGTGGCATCCACTGCCCCGCATAATGGCTAGCCAACATGGTGCCGATTAGCGGCGTGGTACCAGCACCAATTGCTGCAATAAATTGATACGACACAGAAATACCCGAATAGCGCACATGGGTTGGGAAAATATTGGCCATAAAACCTGCCGAAACTGCATATAAGGCCGATAAGCTCACCACCGCGATGGTGATACCAAGTGTCATGAGTATTAAATTTTTAGTTTCTACCAACATAAACATTGGATAAGGCACAATCAAACAAAGCGCAGATACAATAATTAAAAAACGTTGTGTTCCCATTTTTTCGCCAAACCAAGCAGCAAATGGCATAGTGATAAACTGAATTACCGTGACAAAAAATAGCGTATCTAAAATGGTTTGCTTGCTAATATCGAGATATTGCGTCACGTAGGTAATCATAAAGGTATTGGTGAAAAAGAAACCCGCGGTTCCAATGGTGATGGTGAGCCCAGCAAAGATCACATGTGGTAGATAGTTTTTTAGTAATTCCTTAACCGGATAGTCCACGGTTTTTTCTTTCTTTTGTGCATCTGCAAATTCTGGCGATTCTTCAATACCAAAACGAATCACAAAGCCCACTGCCATTAAAAAGAAACTGAGTAGAAAGGGAATACGCCATCCCCAAGAAGCAAAGGCTACATCATCTAGGGTACTCACTCCACGAAATATCAATAAGCACAAAATCAGACCCGCCGGACTGCCAAGCTGTGCAAATGAGGCAAAAAAGGTTTTTTTCTCCTTTGGCGCATGTTCACTGGCCATCAGCACTGCGCCACCCCACTCGCCCCCTACCGAAATCCCTTGTAAAAAACGAAAGAAAATCAACAAAATCGGTGCCCAGATTCCAATGCTTGCATAACTTGGGATGAGGCCAATACAAGTCGTGGCCAGCCCCATGAGCACCATAGTAAATAGCAGCATTTTTTTTCGGCCCAAACGATCACCCAAGTGACCAAAAATCAAACCGGCCATAGGTCTGGCAATAAAGCCAACAGCCAAGGTTGCAAACGATGCCAAGGTTCCTGTCACTGGATCTGTTTTTGGGAAAAAAACGGTTCCCAAAATCAGTGCAGCAGCCGTGGCGTAGACATAAAAATCGTAAAACTCAATGGTTGTTCCCATAAATGCGGCTGCGGCAGCTCGTTTTGATTGGTCTTTTTTCATCCCTTTTCACCTTCTAAGCTAGATAATAAATCAGTCATTTTTGTATGGGCTTAATGATGCTGGGCTTGAACGTCCATGTTCGAGCTGGCTCAATTCGCTATAAATACACGATCTGACCCAACTACCTTAATAGAATTGAAAAATATGATGCAAACGAATAATTTTAAAGCAAGGTATTAGTAAATCTTATATGTTTTAAAATGATGCAAATAATGAATTAAACATTGATAAATAATGATTTAATTTAATTATTATGCACAAGATTAAGGATATTTTTCGAGTTTATGCACAAAAATAGCGCGCAAATAGATTTCACTGTTTTTTTAGCTTAAGTACAACTTATTTCATGTTTTTCGATGATTAGAGCATATCTTTTTGCTTTAAGTTGACTCCGCATCGACATGCGAGATGATCTTAAAAATAAAAAACGCACCGTCTAAACAGTGCGTTAGTCTCAAATTAGATGTATTTATCCATTAGTCTTCAGGATATTCAAAACGATACCCAACCCCATATACCGCCTGCACCCATTCATGGCGATTACCTGTGTCTGCGGCTTCACTGATCTTACGGCGTAAATTTTTAATATGGCTATCGATCACACGGTCTGCCACATCAAAACTGTCTGGATTGATATGATCTAGCAGTTGCGCCCGTGAATACACCTGCCCCAAATGCTCCAAAAATAGCTCGAGTAAGCGAAACTCGGTTGGGGTCAGGTTTAAGGCTTTTTGTTTATACCAGATTCGTTGCTGTGCCTTATCAATACGAAACATATCGTTTTGTTCAGGTTCAGCTTTACGATCCAGACGACGTAAGACTGCCTGAACACGTGCTACCAGTTCTTTGGGGCTAAATGGTTTGCAGACATAGTCATCCGCGCCCATATTAAGCCCCAATACTCGATCAATTTCCTCTGTACGCGCGGTCACCATAATAATCGGTAAATCTGACTGTTCACGCACTTTACGGCAAATGGTCAAACCGTCCATACGCGGCACCATCAAATCCAGAATCATCAGATTGGGTTTACGCTGCACAAAGCTGTCATACGCCTCTTGGCCATCATGAAACATACTGACTTCAAACCCAGACGCCTCTAAATAATCACGAACCAGATGAGCTAATTCCACTTCATCTTCAACTAACATCACATGTTTCATGGATCAAATTTCCTTAATCTTTGATTGTGTTTTTGGAAAAGTCAGAATGCAACGCAGACCACCCAAAGACGAATGATCAAAACGCAATTGGCCACCCAGCGCTTGTGCCAGCTTCGACGACAACGCCAAGCCGAGTCCAGTACCGCCCGTACTACGTGTACGCGAATCATCAACACGATAAAAACGTTCACCCAAGCGCGCCAGCTGTTCGTCGCTGAGCCCAAGCGGACTGTCATCGACAATTAAAGTCCACTCCGATTCATTTTGTTCAGTATGAATCTTGATCTGCCCGCCAGCTTGCGTATAACGCACACTGTTACTCAATAAGTTCACCACAATTTGTTTGAAGCGATCTATATCTAATTGTAACGTAGTGCCTTCTCCTGCAATCGAAATTTGAAGTTCGGCCTGCTCAAACTTTGGCTTGAAGTGCTCAACTTCCTGTACCAAGACCTCCCACGGATTGACCTCGGCCATATAACATTTCAATTGCTGGGCATCGGCTTGCGCCAAATCGGCCAGATCTTGGGTCAGTTTTTTCAAGCTACTGACCTGACTCATCATGGCCGTCAAATGCTGCGGTGTGGCTTTACGGATGCCGTCCTGCATCGCTTCAATTTGTGCCTGTAAAACGCTTAGCGGAGTTTTTAGCTCATGCGACGTATCGGCCACCCATTGACGTCGAGACTCTTCATGCTGATACAGAATTTTAGCCAATTGATTTAATTGGGTTGCCAGATCACCCAACTCATCATTACGTTTAATTTCAACCTGATGCTTATAATTTCCACGGGTTAATTCACGTGTGGCATTGAGCAGACGTTGAATCGGCTTTTTAAAATAAGTCGCCAATAAAAGCGCCGCAATTAAACTGGTCAAGACCGACAAGGCATAGATCAGCAATAAAAAGCGCTTTTGATTGCTAAAGAAATTAATACTTAAAGCGTCGTCTTCATCGAGTACCGGTTTCAGGCCCAAATACCCCACAATCTGGTCTTTGACAATAATCGGACGATAGGAAATCTGCTCATTGGCACTTTCTCCCACCACAAACTGATGCTTGGCATCGTATAACGATAAACGCGAACTCAACCCCAAGCGGTCTGGCATGGCAATAAAACGCTTTTTACCGTCGTGATGCATCATGTTGGCCATTTCGGAACCACGCGGCGGTGCTTTTTTCTTTTTGCCATCATCTGGACGGAAAAAATTCTGATTCGAACTGAGTGGAAATTTCAGACCTTCAAAAGGCTGATACTCAGAAGGCAAATTATCTTTTAAAAACTGCCGTTCTTGCTCGTCCAGTACGGGTCTATTTTTAAGACGGTTTTCGTTGGTCAGATCGGGCGAGAGCATAATCATGTTTTGCTCATTGAAAAAACGCTGCTGCAACGCAATATCGTACTGACGGCGTAACCACCAGCGTGACAGACGATCATAATCATCTGGCGCGGCCTGTCCTTCAATTTGTAAAATCTGCGCCTGAATGGCATTGCCCCAATCGCCATAAGTGGTATACACATTGGCCAAATTGGTGATCAAATGATCCAGCTTTTGCATTTCGACATCGGCCACATATTTGGCAAAATTTTTCTGCATGGTCCAGTGCAAAACACTCAGACTCACTGTGGTAATCAGCAAGGTGGTGAGCAGTACGGTTAGAAACAACCGAAGCGCAATGGGAACGCGGCGTATTTTCAAAAGCGAGCTCTCATGATTCGTTTATCTTTTCTATTGTAATCAACACTCAGGCAAAAAAGTCTCCATTGTTCCTTCATGTTTATTATTTAATCTTTATTAGGTTTTTAGTCAGCATACATCCTAGCGTTGTTCACACACTAAATCATTCACTTCGGGGATTCAATATGAACAAAATGGCAAAAATTACACTCTGTATGGCTACAGTGATCAGTATGGGGAGTTTGGCAGCCTGTCAATCCACCATGCCACCTCAAGATCCCAATGCACCTAAAATGATGGATGGCCCGGCAGGCAAACACTGGATGAAACATCACAAACTTACCCCAGAACAACGAGCAGACATGCAACAGCGACGCGCTGAGCGCAAGGCTGAATTTGAACAGATTCAAAAAGCATGTACAGGCCAAGCTGTAGGTCAGACCATTCAGGTAAAAATGGGAGACAAAACAATTGATGGAACCTGTGAGTTACGCTTTAAGCCCAGCAAAATGAATGATCGTATGGCCCCTCCTCCAGCGCCAGCCGCATAAATTTAGCACATCATAAAAAAGGCACTTCGGTGCCTTTTTTTCTGGTCACATCTTTTTACGATTTTGACTATTCCTTTCATTTGAAATTCATAAAAAATTTATATGATTTAATTACTTGTATATTTCAAGATAATTTTCTTTGACTTTACAGTCATGGATTAGACTCCCCGAAATGCTTGTACAGGGGTATAAGTTATTGCACGATGTAATTCATAAGAAAGGTACCTTCGGGTATCCAACCGTAATCGACAGGACATTAGAAACGCTGGTTTAACCAGTATTGAGGAAACCGATATGCCACAATACAAAGCGCCTTTACGTGATATGCAATTTGTTTTGCATGAGTTACTAAATGCTGAAGAGCACTATGCAAAACTTCCTGCATTCCAAGAGAACGTAAGCCGTGAACTGGTTGATCAATATTTAGAAGCGGCTGCAGATTTCTGTGAAAACGAGCTTTCTCCACTCAACCAAATTGGCGACCGTGAAGGCTGTACATGGAATGATGGCGTAGTCACGACGCCAACAGGTTTTAAAGAAGCTTACCAAAAATATATCGAGCTGGGCTTTCCGTCTTTAGCCGCAGAAGAAGCTTACGGCGGTCAAGCATTGCCAAATTCACTCGGTATTGTGATTTCAGAAATGGTCGGTTCGGCTAACTGGGCATGGGGTATGTATCCGGGTTTATCGCACGGTGCAGTGCGTACCCTTGAGCACCATGGCTCAGCGCAACAAAAAGACACCTACCTACCAAAACTCGTTTCAGGCGAGTGGACAGGTACGATGTGTTTGACCGAATCACATGCAGGGTCTGACTTAGGTATTATTCGCACCAAAGCAGAACCAAATGCAGACGGTAGCTATGCCATTTCGGGTGAAAAGATTTTCATCTCGGCGGGTGAGCACGACATGGCCGACAATATTGTACATATTGTCTTGGCACGCTTACCCGATGCACCGAAAGGTACCAAAGGCATCTCACTATTCATTGTGCCAAAATACTTGGTCAATGAAGACGGCTCAATTGGTGAACGCAACGGCGTCCGCTGTGGTTCAATCGAGCACAAAATGGGAATCCATGGTAACGCGACCTGCGTATTGAACTTTGATCGTGCAACAGGTTATTTAATCGGACCTGAAAACCGTGGTCTCAACTGCATGTTTACCTTTATGAATACCGCACGTATTGGTACGGCTGTTCAAGGTTTGGCAGCATCGGAATCATCATTCCAAGGTGCTTTGAGCTATGCCAAAGACCGTTTGGCGATGCGCTCACTCTCTTCACCAAAAGCACCACAGAAAGAAGCCGATCCGATTATTGTGCATCCAGCAGTTCGTAACATGCTGCTTACCCAAAAGGCATTTGCAGAAGGCGGCCGTGCTTTGGTGTATTTGCTGGCACTTTATGCCGATATCGTCGAAAAAGGCGCTGATGAAGAAGAGCGTAAGTTTGCCGACAATATCTTGTCGTTGCTGACACCAATTGGTAAAGCATTCCTGACCGAAACCGGTTATGAAGCAGCTAACAAAGGCGTTCAGGTCTTTGGTGGTCACGGCTTTATTGCTGAACACGGTATGGAGCAAATTGTACGTGATACGCGAATTGCTTGCTTATACGAAGGTACCACTGAAATTCAGGCACTCGACTTGCTTGGCCGTAAAGTACTGCAAACGCAAGGTGCCATGTTGCGTGACTTCACCAAAATGATTCACAAATTTGTGGAAGCCCACAAAGACAACAGCGCCATGAAAGAGTTTATCGAACCGCTTGCGGCTGTAAACAAAGAATGGGGCGACATCACCATGCAAATTGGAATGCGCGCGATGCAAAATCCAGATGAAGTGGGTGCTGCCGCAGTCGATTACCTTTATTACGCAGGTTATGTGACTTTGGCCTACTTATGGGCGCGTATGGCACAGGTCGCGCTTAGCAAACTCGAAGAAGGCTCAAGCGATGTAGATTTTTACAACGCTAAAGTGACCACGGCGCGTTTCTACTTCCAGAAAATCTTGCCGCGCGTTCGCTCACATGTCGACGTATTGTCTACGGGTGTTGAGTCATTGATGTCCTTAGAAGCAGAACACTTCGCGTTCTAATCACAGTTCGGGATCGATTACAACGGCCCCCAACCAGAAAAGGACTGATCAGTTTTGACAGTCCTTTTTTTTCAAATTAGATGTTACATTAAAACCACTGACAACGCTGTGACTCAATGCATTTTCTGTGCAATATTAAAGACATAGAACTATGCAAAAATATTCAAGGTGAAGAATTATGCCAATTTATAATGCGCCACTCGCAGACATGCGATTCATCTTAAATGATGTATTTCAAGCTGAACAATTCTGGCAAGCCAACGAACATCTTGCCCATGTCGATGCAGCAACTGCAGAAGCTATTTTGGAAGAAATGGCAAAATTTGCTCAAAATGTCACACTCCCTTTAAACCGTTCAGGTGATGAAGAAGGTGCACGTTATGAAAATGGCCAAGTCTTCACACCAGCAGGCTTTAAAGAGGCCTTTGCACAGTACGCACAAGGCGGCTGGATCGGATTGGGTGCCGACGAAGAATGGGGCGGTCAGGCCATGCCTAAAATGTTGACCGTGCTGGCCGATGAAATGCTGTTTGCGACCAACCCTTCTTTTTTGCTGTATCCGCTCCTATCGGTTGGTGCAGGTATGGCTCTGAGCAGCTATGCATCACAAGCGCAAAAAGAAACGTATTTACCTAAAATCTATTCAGGTGAATGGTCAGGCACCATGTGTTTGACTGAGCCACATGCCGGTACCGATTTGGGGATTATTAAAACCAAAGCCGAACCGAACGCAGATGGATCGTACAACATCACTGGAACCAAAATCTTTATTACCGGTGGTGATCACGACCTAAGTGAAAATATCATTCATTTGGTATTGGCCAAAACGCCTGATGCACCCGCAGGTTCGCGTGGTATTTCTTTATTTATTGTGCCAAAGTTTTTGGTCAATGACGATGGAAGTCTTGGCGAGCGTAACGCAGTCAGTCCAGGTTCGATCGAACATAAAATGGGAATTAAGGCATCGGCCACTTGTGTAATGAATTTTGACGGTGCCAAAGGCTTTTTGGTGGGTAAAGAAAATGAAGGCTTAGCCGCAATGTTTGTCATGATGAACTATGAACGTTTATCGATGGGTATTCAAGGCTTGGGGGCTTCAGAGTTTGCCTACCAGAATGCGGCACAATATGCCACAGACCGTTTACAAGGTCGTAGCGCATCAGGCGTACAATCGCCGAGCAAACCAGCCGACAGCATTTTGGTTCATGGTGATGTACGCCGTATGCTCCTGAATGTACGTGCCAACAATGAAGCATCACGTGCCTTTGCCGTGTATGTTGGGCAGCAACTGGATATCACCAAGTTTTCAACTGATCCAGAAGCCGTAAAGAAAGCCAACGACCGCGTGGCTTTGCTGACGCCAATTGCCAAGGCATACCTCACCGACACCGCCTTTCAGGCAACCCTAGATGCCCAGATGTGTTTTGGTGGGCATGGCTTTATCCGCGAGTGGGGTCTGGAGCAATGTGTTCGTGACTTACGTATTTCACAGATTTACGAAGGCACCAATGGTGTTCAGTCTCAAGATTTGATTGGCCGTAAAACCATTAAATGTGGCGGTGCTTATATCGGTGAATACATCAATGAAATTCGTGATTTCGCCAATACGCTTGCCGCAGATTTAAACTTCATTAAGGATGCAACACTTGATGCTGCCACTGAAGTTGAGGCTGTAACGCAGTTTATTATTGAACAAGCCGCTGAAAATCCAGACTTTCCAAATGCAGCAGCAGTCGATTATTTACATGCGGTCGGTTTACTCAGCTTTGCCTACATGTTTGCCAAAATCGCAGCAGCGGCCAAAGACAAATCTGGTGAGTTTTACCAAAATAAATTGTCGTTGGCACGGTACTTTGTTACCCGCATCTTGCCGGAGCTTGAATCACGTATTCGTAAAATCGAAGCGGGTTCTGATTTGGTCATGAGTTTTGATGAAGCCTACTTTACCGCACAGTCTTAATACGCTCGATTAAAAAAAAGCCTGCACATGCAGGCTTTTTTACTCTTATATTTTGATCTAAATTTCGACCAAAAGGCTTAAAAACATCCACTTGAGCCTAATGTCTTGTGTCATGCGCATGAAATTTGCTTGGTGTACATCATACCTTTAATTGATTGCCGAGTTCATTTATGTCTTCTTCTAAACGTCCAAACAGGCTTGAAGCGTTACTCGATCGCTTTGGCAACTATGCTGTTGAAGCATTTCACTATATTGCCCTATTTATTATTGGTTGTATGGTGGTGTGGTCAGCCATTCACACCACCATTGACATCTTCACGGTAAAATCTTACGCCACCATTGATGATATTTTGCTATTGTTTATTTATTTGGAATTGGGCGCAATGGTCGGGATTTATTTTAAAACCAACCATATGCCAGTGCGTTTTTTAATTTATGTAGCCATAACCGCCCTAACGCGATTGCTCATTTCAGATATTCAGCATAACCATAAAGCAGATGTTAGCCAGTTGATCATTACCGGCTCAATTCTGATCTTGGCCTTAGCCATTTTGATTGTACGTTATGCCTCATGGAACTTCCCATCTGTGATCCGTGAAAAGCATCAGACACGTCCTTTAGAACAAGGCAAAACGCCACGTCCTGAAGACGATGAACTGGCATAGAAAAGCCCATCCTGCCTCAAGCAGTATGGGCTTGTTAAGCTGTCAAAATTAACGATGCGCCAGCAAAATCTGCGCGATAATGCCGGTTGCGACAGCCACCAGTACATAGCGACCATCAATGTACGTCCAACGATGCTGTGGCGGTGGTGGAGGCAATTGATAGTCATACCAGTTGTTTACATAGTAACGGTCGGAGTAATACTGCGGCGGTAAGCGATAACCGGGACGAAAACCTTCATGCACGCGATAATAACGCGGAGCTGGCGAAGCATAGTAATACCGGTTTTCTACAATACGCATGTGTGGGGGTGGCCCATAAGATCGCCAGTCACCACGATGCCAATCATCTCGGTGCCAATCTGGATGATGATATGGCCCATCATGCTCACGGTTCCATTGATGACCGGCCCAATCAGGTGGATCTGCTAAGGATAAAGTGGAAGTTCCAAGTAGGACGACAGCGAGTGAAGCAGCGATAATTTTTTTCATTTCGAAATGTCCACAGCATGTGACGCTTGAATCAGCATAAAACTATGGCAAAGATAAATAATGTATAAATCAGCGTGTAGTGCAAGCAATTGTTATTGTTTTTGCCACGATGTAACTTAGCTTAAAATCATGGAGAAGTAGCGTCAGTCATCCTCTAGATATAAAAAAAACCACCGCATGGCGGTGGCTCTTAAATTGAATCAAATTAGTAAACTTGATAGATCCGATGGTTGTAGTTTGAAACCAGCAAATAACGACCATCTGCTCTCACCCAGTGATAACCACGCGGTGGAGTTTTCAAGCGATAGGCACGCCAGTTGTTCACTTGATAGCGGTCATGACGCCATGCCGCTGGTAAGCGATCACCGCGCTGAAAACGATGCTCACGGTAGTCACGATGACCGTTATCATGACGGCGGTCATGATCCCATTTGGCAGCAGGTGCATGGTGACGATCACGTGGGCCATGATCACGATCCCAGTCAGGGCCTGCAAACGCAGTAGCCGATACCCCTAACATCATTGTAGATACCACAAGCGCTTTGAATACAGTATTCATCTGGATGTCCTTTCTTCATCTCTCTATAGACTCATGGTAATGGCCGCCCAAGAAGAAAGGATGGACAAAAACACGGGCTTTACTATCTGATTGTAATCATCATAAAGAAATCATGAAGAGATGTAACACCTAAGATTCATTCTCATTTTTATCTCAAGACCATTTTCAAGAAATAAAGCCAGCACAATCAAAGACTCATACATTCAAAACCGACTAGCGAATCCCTTCAATTGTAAAATCTGGTGAGGAAATAAGAAGATAATGCTGATCTACCCGAATCCAGCGACGACCTTGCGGTGGCTGATACAAGCGATTGTCGGACCAGTTTTCGACCCAATAGCGGTCATCACGATACTCAATCGGTAAAATTTGGCCCACTACAAATACGTAGCGGGGTTGTCCAGTATGCCAATGATGGGGTCGATAAGGACGAGGAGATGGCACTTGTTGGTTGCTAAAGCCGACGGAGGGTACAGGATGCTGATTTGCCGAGCGTGACGGATAAACCGGAGGCACCTTTTGATTAGAAAATCCAACAACAGGCGCAGATGGTGAGTAATATGTATTTGGGCGTATTGACTGCTGTTGCATTCGATCATCGTGTGCCCAAAGACTCGTTGAGCATACTGTAATCATCATCACGCGTCGCAGGTTTCGAACGATATGAATCAACATGCGCCTCTCCCAAACCATACAGTTATCTTCTCTAGTGTAGAGGAAAACCAGTCAGACCCTACATGATAAACTGTATATAAATCGTCTATGCACAAGAATCGGGCTTTATCGATATAAAATAGCGACTATACTAAGCTGCAATGTGGAGCATGGAACAAGATACAGTGGCAGAATTAAATTTTGAACGTCTTTATCAGTTTTTTAGTAAAGTCCCAAGTATTCAGCAACAGCGCATTTCTGCGCACGGCACAAACGGTGAGCATGCATGGTGGATTAAATTTAGCATCGATACCGAACATGCTTTAGCATGGCAAACCGTACAAGAGCTTGGGCATGTACTGAACTATCTCTCGACCAATGAACGCCTGCCCACACAGTTTTTTCCGGTATCACCTCCCCCGTATATGAACGGTGAAGCCAAAGACTTTTTGGCATGGGTCATTGAATGTGATCACCCTGAGTTTAGTCCCGATGTGGTGTGTGACTGGTTAGAGGCGCGCTTGCCGAATCCAGTTGAAGACGAAAGTCAGTGGAAAATCAAAACCAGCCTAGATGAGCTTGATCAAATGAGCCCGCAAGAACTCGATCAACTGATTCCTCCTACGCATTAAAAAGCAAAGAGAGGCGATGCCTCTCTTTAAAACTTAAAATGTCGAAAGACCCGACCACTCCATAAATCGATAGGTCCAATACTTCAGTTGAGATTCATCGGCGTATTGCGCATAGTCCACACTCATCTGACGGCCATTCAGATTTGACCACGCTGTATTAAAATATCGAGTAGCATCCTGAAAAACAGCTGCCTGCGTTTGACCTTTGACCATGATATCTGTTTCCAGATTATAATTTTTTAGATTTCTTGCGGTAAAATTTGCCGAACCCAAAATCATTTCAGCTTGAGTCGCACTGGATTTAATGATCATTTTGCTGTGGCACTGCTCGCCATGCGTATCACACCACCGTACCGGAATACCTGCAGCATGCAACTCGGAGGCCACAGGCCGATTTGGAATTCCATTTTTTTGTCGACCAAAGGCATCTTTATTCGGGTCTAGTAACACCCGAACCTTTACCCCGCGCTCGTGTGCTGCCTTTAAAGCCGAAATAATCTGGCGCTCAGACAAATAAAACATTGCCAGATCCAGTTGATCTTTGGCTTTGGCACGCTGAATTAAATCTAAAACGGCGTGATAAATTGCCGCTTCGGTCAAAAGCTGCACCTGAGGCTCAGTCGTGGGTGCATTGATTTCACCCATAATCACAACAGGTGATGTACCACCCGACATTTGAGCCACACTTTGTTCAGATTGCAACACATCCATTGCCGTCGGGCCAGAGACCACCACAGCAACATTAGAATGACGTGAACTGCCATCGTGCGGATTGGCAGACGTAATCAGACTTTTCCAGCCTTGATCGGTATCGACCACCATGGTTTTTCGATGATTGGCTTTTAAATTGGCCAGTGCCAGATAACTACGAAGGGTGATTTTCTGTTGGCCAAAGGGATTGGGCAACCAGCCTTTTTCGGCGTTGTTCCCAATGCCTTGACAGCATAAATACCACAGGCCAGACCAAGTCGGATTTGAAGCACGCAGCGGAGTCAGATTGGTTTCAATCACATCGACGCCTGCCTGACGAAGCCGACGATATTGCTCAGGGAAAATACCACCGTAAACGGAATTGATCGGATCGGTAATAAACACAATTTGTATATTCGGATGCTCACGGCGCTTTTGAATTAATGCCTGTGTCAGCTCTTGCATCAGAGGACGCTGTGGAATTTTGCTGTCACCTACCTCTGAATTAAACAGAAACATATCCAGCACAATGGTACTCTTGGCTTGCTGAATCAGCGCCAACATTTGATCAAAGATCTGATGATCGTATTGTTGACGCCCCTGTGCATCGAGAAACGTTTGATCTGCTAAAAACTTGAGTTCGGCATGTCGTAGCTTACCGCTATAATTGAGGCCTTGCGGCAAGGGCTTATAGATATGATAAATTGCCGATGCAACATAGCCTAAAACCAACATCCCGACAATTAAAGAAAAATAACGGCGCCCAGACCAATTCAGTTTGGTATGAATTCGTTGAAAAATACGCATAACAAGTTATCCCAATCACTGGGTTCAGACTAGAGAGTCTCGTGAGATGTTTCAAGCCTGATTTGGTTAATTCTGCGCGTCAATCTGCTTAAAAACAAAAGGAAAGCCGAGGCTTTCCTTTATGTGTGTAGCGATAAACACATTAAAAATTAAAGTTGATGCCCATGGTAAAATTACGCCCGATTTGTGGAACATCCGATAAAAATGACTCGTGTAGATATACTTTGCTGTCAAGCAGATTATTGGCTTTGGCATAAAGCTGATAACCCGTTTTGGTATTGATTTGCCCATCATACGCCAATCCGAGATTCAGCATGTTGTAACTCTTGCCTTCAGTTTCGTAATTGGCCAGATCATCCTGACCAAAGACATGGTAATACTCGGCTGTTCCTGAGTAACCCTGTCCAAAATCTGCCTTGATCCGCGTGCCTAAGCGTCCACCCGGAATACGTGGGGCATTTCCAGCATCATCTAGCTTGCCGCGTACATAATCCCCAAATACCCCCACATTGTAGCGTGGACTAAGTTGATAGCTCACATCTCCATCTACTCCGTAAAAGCGGGCATCGGTTTGATCGTATTGAATCAGACGAAAGTCCTGAAAACGATCTAAGGTATTGGCATAGATAAAGTTGTTGTACCAGCTTTGAAAAGCACTCAAGTTATATTTAAGGCCTTGGTCATTGTCAAAATGTAAACCGAGTTCAAGATTATTCGATTTTTCTTTTTGCAAATCGTCATTGCCTAACTCATAGGTATTGGTGGCCATATGTGCGCCATTCGAATATAACTCTTGCGCCAGCGGCAGGCGCTCTTGATGTGAGCCTGTCAAAGACAGCTTGTAATTTGGCTTAAATGCCCAGTCGGTTGAACCCGCCAAGGAGTACGCCGTACCGGTATAATTCTTGGCACCTACATCTACATCATTGCCATCGATATCAATGGTTTGATGATCGATACGCGATGACACCTGAAAATGCAGTTGATCAACTTGTTTTTCCTGCATACCAAACACGCTATAGCGTTTGGTGACAGTTGGGTCCATGAGTGCTTCATCACCGTTAATGGTGAGTTTTTGCTGAGTGTATTGTGTGCCAAACTGCCCAGTCCAGCCTGCCCAAGCCATGTTGTCTAAGGTAATGCGGGCATCGGTGCCTTTGCTGATAAAGGTAGTATCTGGTTCGTCTCCGTCCATTTCCTGATGCTGGTAATCGGTATAAGTGGCCTGTGCAGCCAGCTTGGAAAACCCTGCAAATGGATCATTCAACTCAGTTTTGAAATCGTATCGCTTTTCTTTAAGATTAATCCATGCTGCCGCGCCATCTTGCTCCTGTAAAGCGGCCTGTTGATCAGCTAAAGTGCCGCAATCGAGCTTGCCCGCACTGGGTTTACATAAACCATATAACGGATTATCTCCCGGAATCCCGTAGCGATCGTGTCGTTCGCTATAGGCAACTCCGGTATAGCCCCGATCATAAATCCATGACAGTCCGGCATGATAATCATTGGATTTGGCATAGGTATTGTCTTCACGGCGCGATGTTTCCTGCAAATCATGCGGCAAAATATAATCGTTGGCATCACGCTTTAAACCGCCCACATTCAATGCAAACTGACTGCCCAGTGCGACAGTCGAATCACCTGAATAAACCAAGCCATCATCACCCGTGTTGTAGCGAACACCCAACTGCCCTTCATACCCGTTGTCTGGCATTTTAGATGGAATTTTATGATCGATGACATTGACCAATCCACCCACAGAGCCTGCACCATAGAGCAGCGCTTCAGGGCCTTTTAAAATCTGGATCTGATCGGCTGCATTAGGATCGACCGTCACGGCATGGTCGGGAGAAACCGAGGAAACATCGAGCGTATCACCGCCATTTTGGGTAATTTTGACGCGTGCACCATCTAAGCCACGAATCACAGGCCGGCTCACCCCACCTGTATATTGCGCCGAGTAAACTCCCGATTGACCATTCAAGGCGTTACCGATGGTGGTTCCGCCTTGAATCAGTTGATCGCGTCCCACACTTACATCTCCAGCCGTCTCATTGAACGGCTGTTTGGGCGTAGCTTGAGCTTGAAGTTCAATGGTTGGCAAATCGTTGACAGCAGCATCACTGGGTGTGGTTTGTGCAAAAGCATGCTGAATCGATAGTGAGAGAATAGAAAGTGCAAAGACATGAGAACGAGTAAGCATCGTGATGCTCCAAAAGCCAATCACTCGTTACGTTATAATATATCTATTTTTTTACAAGCAAATTTAACTGGGTATTTATATTTCCATTCAAAGCTTGAGTTTTATGGCTTTGATTGAAAATTAAGGTGATTTTAATGCAAATATGAAGGCCAAAACGGTATAGCGGTTAACTTAAATCATGCAGAGCGCCCTTAGGGCACTCCACGTGAAACATTATTAATTTCATCAATCACTTAGAAGCTAAAATCTACACCTACAGTAAAGTTACGCCCCACCTGCGGAAGATTCGACAAGAATGACGCATGGTTATACACCGTTTCATCAAGTAAATTATTGGCTTTCACATAGACACGGTAATCAGTGCGATTGCTGGCACGTGCCGCATACGCCAAGCCTAAATTCACCATGTTGTAGCCCGCGGTTTCATTCTCAAAAGCCGCAAATTTATCTTGTTTAAACACATGGAAATATTCGGCTAAGCCAGAAAAACCATCTCCAAAGTCTGCATTGACCCGCGTACCTAAACGGCCACCCGGAATACGTGGGGCATTGCCTTCGGTTTCAATTTTGGCACGCACATAGTCACCAAATACTGTGGCTGTATAGCGTGGAGAAAGTTGATAAGACAACTCTCCCTCCACACCATAAAAACGTGCTTGATCTTGCGTGTATTCAACCAGACGGAAGTTTTCAAAACGATCCAACGTGCGGGCATAAATGTAGTCGTCAAACCAGTTATGAAACACATGCACATGATAATTTAGCTTATCTGCATCGTAGTGAAAGCCAAGCTCAAGGTTGTTGGATTTTTCAGTACTTAAGTTTTGATTGCCCAGTTCATAGGTATTGGTGGCCAAATGTTTACCATTGGCATATAGCTCTTGCGCCAGTGGCATCCGTTCCTGATGTGATGCGACAAAGGATAATTTATAATTTGGTGCAAATGCCCAGTTGGCAGCGCCTGAATACGAAAAGGCATGATCATCATAGTTTTTTTGCGGAGAATCGATATCGATTTTTTGCTGATCAAAACGCGCAGCCACCTCAAAATGCACATCGTTCCACTGGGTATGTTCAAGTGCAAATAGACTCCATTTGTCGGTGGTACTCGGGCCAGCAAAGAGCGACTCTTCGCCAGTAATATCGAGTTTCTGGCGACCAAACTGTGCACCTACCACGCCTTCCCACTTGGCTAAAGGCTGATGTACCAATTCTAGACGTGCATCATAACCTTGGCTTTTGAAAGTGGTTGCGGCCTCTCCTTCTTCGATTTCATCATGTTTGTAATCGGTATAACTGGCTTGTGCACGTAGTTTGCTAAAACCAGAAAAGGGATCATTCAGTTCTGTTCTAAAATCGTAGCGCTCAGATTTTAAATTGACCCATGGCCCTGCATGATCGTGTGCATGTTCGTGATCGTGGTCATGACCCTCTTCTGCGGCATGATTTCCATGGTCATGATCGTCATGGCTACCACAAAATAATTCGCGGTCGTGTGGATGACAGCTTTCGTATTCATGGCTATGACCGGGTAAGCCATATTTATCCTGACGGTTGGTATAAGAAATGCCGGTAAAGCCGCGATCATGAATCCAAGACAAACCTACTGTCGCCTCTTCAGATTTGGCAAACGTATTGTCAACGCGACGCTCTTTTTCACCTTCATGCAGATAATTCGGTGCAATGTAATTATTGGCATCTCGCTTCAGGCCTTCAAGCCTTAATGCGACTTGCTCGCCTAAACCTACCGTTAAGCCTGCACTCCCTAACTTCTCGTCGCTGCCCGTGTTGTAACGCAGTCCCACCTGCCCTTCATATCCTTGTTCAGGCATTTGGGTGGGAATCTTGTTGTCTGTCACGTTGACGAGTCCACCGACTGTACCTGCACCATACAGCAACGTTGAAGGTCCACGTACAATTTCAACTTGCTTGGCTAAAATCGGGTTGACCATCACGGCATGATCTGGAGACAAGGTTGAAACATCAATCGTTTCCGAGGCGTTTTGTAATACCTTCACGCGTGCGCTGTCTTGACCACGAATGACAGGACGGCTTGCGCCAGGACCAAACTGGTTCGAATACACACCCACCTGATCACTTAACGCCTCACCAATGGTAGCGCCACCCTGTACCAATTGCTGATTTTGAATAATATTGTCTGCCGCAGCATAATCGACCGCAGTTTGAACCAATGGATGCGCGGTTGCTTCGATAGTTTTGAGTTTTGATACGGTGTTTGTTTCATTGGCCGCATGTACCACACTTGATAGCGCAGCAAAAATTGAAAGTGTGAGCACACTTCTGGTGAACAACATTGGATTCCCCTCGAATTCTTAAAATCTTAAAATCTGCTTAATTTTTGTAATATTATAACATTGCACTATTTTTGCAATAAAAAACATTCTCAAACTGCATTGTCGACTACACTAGGCGCGACCTAAAAGACAAAATAATTTTGCTTTCAATATGCCGTTTACGCTTTCACATGCCATTTTGGCACCTCCCATTGCCAAACTGAGCGGCCAGCGCTTACCTGTTGCTGCTCTGGCAATCGGCTGTATGACTCCCGATTTGTTTCGATTATTTACCAATGCCAGCTTGACCATCAGTCATGAGTGGTCTGGGATGATTGTGCCTAATCTGTTGGTTGGCCTATTTTTTTGTGCAGTGTGGTATGTATTGTATCGTCCATTGATCTATCGCTGGCTGTCTCTACACGATCCACTTAATCTGAATACTCTAGACCACACCTGTGGCTTTCTGATTGGCTGTGTGGTTTCAGTTTTAATTGGTGCAGCCACACATATTATTTGGGATGGTTTTACCCATGCCGATTTTCGAACCTTTGTCTTTCAAGATGCACTGAGCAGAGAAATTTCGATTTTGGGCTATCACACCCATGTACATATGCTTATGCAGATTGGTACTTCGATGGTAACTCTGCCAATTTTAATCTGGATGTGTTTACACTATTTTAAGCAGCATAAGCAGACTAGACTGGTATCACGACTGATTCAGCGTTTTTGCTGGACTGCGTTTATTTTTTCTATGTTAAGCGGCCTATATTGGGTGATGGGCTATGCCGAACCACTCAGCCTCGATTCGTGGAAAGCAGAAACCTACGATCATGTGGGTAAATCGATCAATTACTTTTTCCGCGGGTTTCTTGGCAGTATGGCGCTATGGTCAATTGTATTCTTGGCATGGTTTGGTTTTTCCACACAACCAGATTCATAAAGTTGATTAAATCCGTTCAAAAATAGCGCATTTTTTGCAGTTTTTGGCGCTAGTTCTTGTGACCCGCCACTCAAAAAGGCATAATCGCTGATTCACTGGCGGTACGCTGTTTACGTATACGCCCCAACAGCCAATATAGTTTGGATTTTTACGACATGATGCGAACTCATTACTGTGGCTCTTTAACAGAAGCCCAAATTGACCAAACCGTAACCCTATGTGGATGGGTACACCGTCGCCGAGATCATGGTGGTGTGATTTTCCTTGATATGCGTGACCGCGATGGTTTGGTTCAAGTGGTTATTGACCCAGATACGCCAGAGGCATTTGCGACCGCAGATAAAGTACGCTCTGAGTTTGTACTGAAAATTACGGGTCGTGTACGTCGCCGCTATGAGGGCACTGAAAATTCAAATATGGTCAGTGGTCAAATTGAAGTGTTGGGCAAAGAGATCGAAGTTCTCGCACAATCTGAAACTCCGCCATTTCCATTAAATGATGACAATATTAATATTTCTGAAGAGCATCGTTTAAAATACCGTTTCTTGGACATTCGTCGTCCAGAAATGCTAGATCGTTTGCGTTTTCGCTCTAAAGTGACCAACCTGATTCGTAACTACCTAGACGATCATGGTTTCTTAGATGTTGAAACCCCAATCTTAACGCGTGCAACACCTGAAGGCGCACGTGACTATTTGGTTCCAAGCCGCGTACAAAATGGAAGTTTCTATGCTCTTCCACAATCACCGCAGTTGTTTAAACAATTGTTGATGGTGGGCGGTATTGATCGTTACTACCAAATTGCAAAGTGTTTCCGTGACGAAGACTTGCGTGCAGACCGTCAGCCTGAATTTACCCAAATCGACATCGAAACATCATTCTTAGATGATGATGACATTATGGATCTGATGGAAGGCATGACCGTTAAGCTGTTTGACGAATTGCTCGGTATCAAATTCGACAAGTTCCAGCGTATGCCATACAGCGAAGCGATGCGTGACTATGCATCGGACAAACCAGACTTGCGTATTCCGCTTAAACTGGTTGATGTTGCAGATCTGATGCAAGACGTCGAGTTTAAAGTATTTGCGGGTCCAGCCAAAGATCCTAAAGGCCGTATTGCAGCACTTCGCGTGCCGGGCGCAGGCGCTTTGCCACGTAGTGCAATTGATGAATACACCAAATTTGTAGGCATTTATGGCGCTAAAGGCCTCGCTTACATCAAGGTCAATGAAATTGAAAAAGGTGTAGAAGGCTTACAGTCTCCAATCGTGAAATTCATTGAACCGATCGTGATGCAATTGCTTGAGCGTGTAGGCGCAGAAAATGGTGATATCGTCTTCTTTGGTGCAGATAAAGCCAAAGTGGTAAATGATGCCATGGGTGCACTTCGTGTGAAAATCGGTCACGACCTAAAACTTGCAACCTGTGAATGGGCGCCGCTTTGGGTAGTCGACTTCCCAATGTTTGAAGAAACAGATGATGGTAAATGGACTTCAGTTCACCACCCATTTACGCTGCCAAAATCAAGCGTTGAAGATGTGAAAGCAAATCCGGGTGAAGCACTTTCCGTTGCTTATGACATGGTATTGAATGGTACCGAAGTCGGTGGTGGTTCATTACGTATTTATACGCTTGAAATGCAAAAAGCCATCTTTGAAGCATTGGGTATTTCAGACGAAGAAGCCGAAGAGAAGTTTAGCTTCTTGCTGAATGCCTTGCGCTATGGCGCGCCTCCACATGGTGGTTTGGCATTTGGTCTAGATCGTTTAATCATGCTCATGACTGGTGCGTCTTCAATTCGTGATGTGATTGCATTCCCGAAAACCAAGACTGCTGAATGTCCATTGACTCAGGCACCAGCACCAGTTGAAGCGAATCAACTACGTGATTTGGGTATTCGTTTACGCGAGCAGCCAAAGAAAGAATCATAATTATATTTAGTAAAAAGCCAGCTGTAGCTGGCTTTTTTACTATCGGCGCCACTACATAGTATGAATTGAGATTGATTGTTCATAATGGCATAATAGGACTTTCTCTCCCTTGGATAATTCGCTATGGCTATGCGTCCTGATGTGCGTCGTCACGCGCTTGTAGTTATTGGTTTTTCATTAGCTCAATGGTTATTTATGCGTTACATCTTGGCCAATGAACTGTTCAATTTAGATACGAATCAACGCATTCTATTTTTCTGTGTGAGTAGCTTGGCTGGTGCATTACTGATTTTTGTTGCACTTATTTATATGGTGCTGAAAGGGAATGTGGATCGTTAAAGTAATATCATTCTGAAAGCACATTAAGAGACTACTTTTGAAAATACTTCATATTGCAAATTTCAAAACCGACAACAATGGCTCAATGTTTTACAACACCGATGCCAAAATTCAGCATGGTCTGATTGAACTTGGACACTATGTCCATGCTTTTGACTATAAATATATAGTCAGAAAAAGTAATATTTTCAATACTACCTCTCTTTCTCATAAAAAAACGCATCAACAACTTATTGAACTTTGTCTAAATATTCAATTTGACCTAATTTTAATTGGACACATTCATCTACCTAAAGATTTACTGAGGCAACTGCAGGCGATTAACAAAACTAAAGTTGCCATGTGGTTCGTTGATCCCATCAATGAACCACACCGCCTCGATCATTTCAAAGAGATGCATAGTGAAGTCGATCATGTTTTCGTGACAACCGCTGGACAATATTTACAGAACCTATCCGAAGTCTGTAACCATCCTGTATTTGCATTTACACCAAACCTAAGTTTGCATTCAATTGAATACGCTCGAGAAGATTGGCTTCAATTCGATTATGACTGTATTTTCTGCGGCTCAAATAGCAAATACCCTGAACGGGAACAATTTATTAGTCAACTAGTCGAACAGCTTCCTAAGCTCAAATTTAAGCTAGGTGCATGTTTAGGACAGCCATCTTTATTCGGACACGAATATCAAGCGGCAGTACGTAACAGTTTAATTGGCATTAACTACTCAAAATATAATGATGTTTATATGTATAGTAGTGATCGTCTTGCCCAGCTCACTGGCATGGGCTGTCTTGTCTTCAGTGCTCAAACACCTGGTATGACTGAATTATTTCCTGAAAATAGTATGGTGTACTTTAAAGATACTTCAGATTTACTCAATAAATTAAAATACTATCATGAGCACCCTGAACATGCAGTTGATATTGCGCAACGTGGTTATAAACTAGCGCACTCGACATTTGAAGCAAAAAATATTTTACAGCAGTGGCTTAACCTAATTAATCAACAACCATTAAACTCACCTTGGCAAGCTGAAGTTTATCAAAGTGGAAAACTTATAAAAACCTAAAATCTTTTAATTTATAGTTTTTCCAGTCCTTCAGTTTTATAGAGAGATATTTTTATTATGAGTAACTTTAACGATTTTGTTATAGAAACTTATCTTTTATCTAATCATCAAGAAACCTTCAAACCCGATCTTAATATTGCATTTGCAATTGATAAAAACTATTTAAAGCCATGTGGTATCACGCTTTATTCCATCACAAAAAACAATCCAGATCTTCATATAGATTTTCATATTTTTACGACTTTTTTTGATTCCCGAGGATATCAGGATATATTAGAAAAAAATAAAAATATCAGAATTCATATTTATATTTTAAATACCCAGTTTTATGACAACTTACAAGTCAATGGTCACTTTACAACTGCAATTTATTATAGATTATCAATCGCGACTATATTGAAAGATAAATTAGATAAATTTTGGTATCTCGATGCAGACATCTTATGTATAAACAGCATGAAAGATATGCTTTCAATTAATATTGAGAACTATGTCTTAGCTGCTGTACAAGATAAATGTATGAAATCTGATTACATCGAAAGTATTGGTTTAAACTCTAACAATAAATACTTCAACTCAGGTGTTTTATTTATCAATGTCAAAGCATGGAATGATTTTCAGGTTTTTGAAAAATTTAACCAACTTATTTCCAAACGTGATTATAAATTTCCTGATCAAGATGTGCTGAATATATTGCTAGCAAATAAAGTAAACTTTATTGATGAAAAATTTAACTTTTTTACCCAAGAAAAAATAGATCCAGTACTGTTACATTTTGTTAGTTCTCCAAAGCCTTGGAGTGTCGCTGCCTCACATAGTGCAAAATATTTAGAATATTACTACCAGTCACCATGGAAAGACCAAACTTTAGATGCGCCAAGAAACTCTAAAGAGGCAAAAAAATATGCCAAAATCCTTTGGAGGCAAAGTAAATATCTGAATAGTATTAAATGGTACTTGATTTATCTTAATAAAAAAATGAAGAGATGAAAATCACTTGCCTTTTTGGTAAAATCCTCTAAAAAGGCAAGTATAATTTTTTATAGATAAAATAATAACTTATTTTACTTATATTAAAATTTCCCTAAATATTTTCTAATTCTTTGAACAATATTTAATTTAGAAGTTTCATCATATCTTAAAAATAAAGTACGCCATTGATTTTTTCCTAAACGATGTTCTTTGATTAAATATCTGCTCTTTAAAAGAGTCATCAAATATATCCCTTGATCATCATCAACAATATTTTCATTTAGAAGTTCTAATTGGCAAGAATAAATTATTTTTTGAAATTCTATCCACTTTTCTTTAGAAGCTACTGCAACACCACCTATGATAAAAACCTCATTTTCAAATATTGCTTTTAATACTCTGTCTTTAGTTAATTTCGGTATTTTTTTCAGCGTAAAAAAATGTACTTTCTCCTCATCAAATTCATACTTCCATTCTTGAACACCATTCAAAGTCTGTATATCTCTACAATAACCGAAGTCAATCCAAGCAACAAAATTATTTGTTATCAAATTAGATTCAATTGCCCTTTTAACAAAATAAGATTTTAAATTAGTCAATAAAGTATAATCTGGAGACCAATATTCAGGATTAATAATTTGCTTCGGAGATACCCTGCTTTTAAATTCATTACTATTTTGAATTTCCTCAATTCTATTTCTATATTTTAAAAAATCTTCAGGATAATTAACTACAACAACATGAGTTGGTTTATCTCCTCTAATTTCTAAAATTTTCTCTTTGAACTTTTCAGAAGTAAAAATAATCATTTCATTATTTAATAGAGCTAAATACTTAAAATAATTTATATAGCTATCTGGAGTTCTAAATAAATAATCAGGAAATCCTTTTTCCACCGTCCAACTCTCTCTACCAATATCAAAAAAAGCTGTAACAATTGTTATTTTTTTATTCATATCAACACCATATAAGCATATAAAACACAGATAGTTTCTATATTATATACTAAAAAATTTAAATAATGTATATTATTAAAATTTCATGATTTGGGGGATTAATATGATAAATAAAAATTTTGCAGCGGAAAGTTTGCGTGGTATAGCATGTATAATAGTAGTCCTATCACACCTTTCATTAACCTTCTTCCCTCAACTTCACAACTATTTTTCACAAGAAAACTTTCCTTCAAGTGATTTTTTAGCATCAATGCATAATTCACCTTTTTTATTCTTTATTTCTGGAACTGGTGCTGTTTATATTTTCTTTATATTAAGTGGATATGTTTTAACAGCGGCAAGCTTAAATGCAAAAAATCCAAAAATCAAACTAAAAACGTCAATAATAAAGCGTTATCCTCGGCTTGCTATACCTGCATTATGTTCATGTATTATTTCTTATTTAACTTTTCATATTCCTATTGATTTATCAAAAACTACGGCTTGGTTTAGTCAACTTATACCACAAAATATTAGTTTTTTAAATAGCATCTACTCAAGTTTAATTACTCCATTTATATTTGCAGATTCTGAATACAACACCGTGCTTTGGACGATGAAAAATGAATTAATAGGCTCTTTAATTATATTCTATCTAATTTATTTAAAAAATATTCAAAAAATTAAAAAATTTTATTTTTTAATTTTTCTATTTTTAATAATCTCCCTTAGCATTTCAAAAATTTTTCTTTTAGGGATATTAAGTTTTATTCTTGGAATGACCATATATCACATGAAAAATATTAATAAATATTTATCTTTATTATTGTTAATTCTTGGTTTATATTTTATAGGCTTTCATAAAACAAGCATAAGTTATCAATTTATTTATAAAGCCTCAAATTATAGTAAAAAAAGTTATGATTACACCATATTTATTGGAAGTTTATTTATAACATACGCGATTTTAAAATCTCATTATTTATCTCAAATACTTAGCCAAAAATTTTTAATAAAATTAGGAGAGTTATCATTTTCAATATATTTAAATCATCTTGTTGTTTTATACACTATCGGCATACCAGTATTTAATTTTTTTATAAAAAATCTCGAACAATCTTTCTTCTTTTCAGCAATAACTTCCAGTTTAATCACAATTTTTACATCCATTATTTTCTCTATTTTATTTTATAAGCTAGTTGACAAATACTCTATTAATATCTCAAATAAATTAGCAAATTACATTAAAAAATAATCAATAGATCTCTTGCATTAGTCAAAACTTAATCAGCGATAAGTGTTTATTTTTAAATAAATATCAAAATCTAAAACAATCAAAATGATACTTTTGCAAGAGATCTAATATAAAAATGAATGAAAATTTCATATTTTAATTCATTTAAAATTTTATAAAACCTTTATGAATTTGACTTCATATAAAATTCATAGACCTCATTCACAAATGCATTATGCTTTTTCGCAATCTGCTGAAAACAGTATTTTTCTAATGACTCTTTTTTGCCTTGCTGAGCGAACTTTAAAGCTTTATCTGGATGCTGAATCAAGTATTCAATACCATTAGCAAGACTTTGTGCATCATCAGCTTTGGCACACCAAGCATTAATTCCATGCTTTGCTGTTTGACGAATCCCGATGTCATCCGTAGTGATCAGGGTTTTACCCCATGCAAAGGCATCTAAAATACCAATCCCCTGAATCTCAGTAATTGATGGCAGCGCCACGATATCAGCATTTTGCAATAATGCAATTTTATCTTCGCCTCCAATCCACCCTGGGAATTCAACCTTATCAGCCAAACCCAATCTTTGTGCTTGTGCCTTACACTGTTCTAACATTTCACCTTGTCCTGCCAAAACTGCATGAAATGGCAAGCCTTTATTATCAAGAATTGCTAAAGCATCAATCAGCACATGAACACCTTTATTGGGTACCATACGCGTTAACATCACAATGCTTGGTGGCTGTTTAATTAAACGTGGCTCAGCAGTAACTTTTGGTAGATATGTTAAATTTGAAATCACTTGCTGTGGTTTTGTAGCACGCTCTTCAGGCGTTTGACGCTTTTGCACCAACTCTTGTACATACGGCGTAATATGAATAAATGCATCTGCACGTAAGGTACGTTTGACGTTATGGCTGTGGTTGACTGCAATCACTGGAATTTTTTTCGACATTCCCAGCATGGCATTTTTAAATAACCACACAGCCTTACCACTATGGGCAATAATCACATCTGGTTTTTGCTGCTCGATGAACTTACGAATTTTTAATGCCGCAGTGACACTATAAAAACCCTTATTCGGAATCACTGTGATTGGCCATTCACCACTTTTGAGATGCTGATTTTCAGTACCACGCAGCAAAACCACTTCATGTCCAAAACTTTTTAAGGTATTTGCAATATCAAGCATTGCCTGCCAACGACCACCCGTTGCATCACCATAAACGGCATTTATGATTTTTAGTTTTTTCAAGGGAATAACCTTTCTTTTAGCAGTTTTGCCAATTGTTCACTCGGTTCATATTTTAATGATTTCAGCTTATCTTCGCTATCTTTAATCCAACTTAACTGAGCTATAGGCGAAATATGGATAAGATGATCCGCTTCCAAGCGTTTCAATACATTTCCGAATTGTTCATCGGGTTGCCAATGCTCAGGCAGATATATGACAACAGGACGCATGGCAGAAACACTTTCCATGAGCATAGACATCGAATCTGCACTACAAAATACGCGTGTCGAAACTGCCAAAAACTGATGCAAAACTGCACGTGGCTGTTCTGCCCACCATACTACATCTGCAATACATTCAAAATTTAAGTAGTGCTGCAGAATTTTTTCAGCCTGTTTCCCTGTACGGCGTGAAGTGCTGAGCAACCATTTAATCTGATGCTGACGTGCCAGCAGGTTCATCTGTTTTGCCAGTTGAATCCAATCCTGCTCCTGATACTGTGCTCCCGCACCATCTCCACCGATCAGCATGCTCCATACTTGCTGCTCGACATGTGGATGCTCGGAGTGCCATTGCTTGCCATGCTGTTGCAAGGTTGCCTGACTTAAAGGCATCGGCGACACAGGTGAGCTAATAAATGGTTTTGGCAAATCTGGTTCGAGCACCAAAATTGCATCAAACAATTCAACTTTAAGTTGACGCAGCGATCCACAGAAAATATTTTTTGCACCAAATGCCTTGGACAACCACACAATCGCATAGGCACTATTTCCACCTGCACCAACCACTATATCTGGGCGTGCATTTGGCAAAGCATCTCCCTGATAAAACTGATCAATTTTTTCTGCTTTAGGAGTTTTATAGTTGAGTAACCAGGTTAAAGGTCTGCGATAAAACTTATGTTTTAAGGTTAGTTCAATCCAATGCACCTCTAATTCAAAATCACGTTCCAGAGCAAACAGCACACCTTTAGACTGATTAAAATGCCCTGGCACACCATCGCTGACCACCCATACTGTTTTTTTAATTTTTGGTTGGTTATGCATGACTCAGTTCCTGATAAACCTGTAAGGTATTGTGTAGCACAGCTTCTAGCGTTAGCTGTTGCTGGGCAGATTGATAAATCGGTTCTGAACGCTCAGTGAGCTGCTCAAAATGCTGCACATGCTGTTGAATTAAATCATGTAAAGCAGTGACGTTATCCGCAGGGCACATCAGTTCAGGTGGCAAAATTTCTGCAACCATACCAACATCCGTTGAAATCACAGGGCAATGCACCAAAAGCGCTTCAGCCAGTGTATAAGGACCACCTTCATTACGCGATGAGATCACCAAAAAATCCGCCTGCTGCATCAACGTCGTAATGTCATTGCGATACCCAAGCAATTCAATACGATCTGTTAAAGCATGCTGCTGAATTTTTTCTTGTAGCAAAGCTCGATCTGGCCCCTCACCAACAATCCAGAGCTTGGCATCAATGCCTTGCCATGCTTCAACCAGTAAATCAAAACCTTTGGCAGGCACGAGGCGCGCAACCGCAATCGCTTGTAAAGGTTGATGTGGCTGTTTTTGTGTTGCCTGAAGTACAGGTGGCTCAATCCCATTTAAGACTACACGCATACGGTCTTGCTGACTAAACTGATTGGCGACCCGTCGACTCACTGCAATAATTCGATCATATTTTTCAAATGCCTGAACATTACGTTTTAGGTTATGCAGTGTCGCCACACTGGGAATTTTCAACCATTTCAGCATGGGGGCAATCATGGATACGGCTTTGTTGGCTTGCACATGCAGGACATCAGCATGCGTGGCTTTAATGGTCTGATACAAATGCCACAGCAAAATTGGATTTTTACGACTTTTACTCAAATCTAAGGCTTTAAATTCAACTCCCTGAACTCTCTCAGCATACTTTTCATGTGCAATTAATGTGACAATCTGTCCATTCTGAACCAACCCATTTGCCAATTCAACCACATGCTTTTCTAAGCCACCTTCTTCATCACCTGCCATAACCATACAAATATGCATTATTTTTCTCTCTTTATAGCCCGCGCTGACCTAATTTCAATCGACACTTCACCGCAAAAAGTGAATCCTTACCACTAATCTTTATCCGCTGTAACTGCATAAAATCAGCTTGCGCCCCATCAATCCCTTCAACGGTGGTCACTGCATTTTGATAGCCCGCCTGCTTTGCCAACTGTACATCACGCGCTGAATAAATCCCAAATGGATAGGCAAAACTGGTCACAGGTTTCTGAATCAATTGTTCAAGCTGCTGTTTAGATTCGTTCAATTCCGCTAGACATTGTGCATCATCCAGTTTAGCTAAATTGGCATGAGTCATAGTATGCGAGCCAACTTCCACCAAACCACTCTTTGCCAAGAATTTCACTTGCTCATCGTTTAATTTAGGTTCCCGTGCCAGTTCACCACTATTGTGATGTGCCTTTTTATACGTCGACCAGTCACGATTATGGCGATCAACCACTACATAAATCGTTGCTTTGGCTTCATATTTTTCCAAAACTGGATACGCATTTTCCAAGTTATCCAAATAACCATCATCAAAAGTAATCGCAACGGTTTTTTCAGGATGTTGTCCCCAATTCTGTTGTAACTCTTGCATCGTAACAAAATGAAAACCTTGTGCACTCATCCATGCCACTTGCTGCTCAAATTGCTTAGGTGTAACTCTCAGCTTATTAAATTTTGCTCCATTTATATGCTCTCGTACCATGTGATACATCAGCACACGTGGTCGTTTCCAATCTACTGCAGGTTTCCACCACGCAAATTTATAACTAAATATTAAAAAAACTACAAATAGAGTAAGAAATAAGTAAATCACAGGCAACTTCAGTTTATTGAGCTAAAAGATATGTTGCCACACGCTCTGCTTCTTTAAAAGCATTCGGTTCAGGTAACTGACCTAATAGGAACGATTCCGAGATAATACGTTTCCCCAATAATTTATCTATTGATGTCGTAATACGATCCTGTTTAATCCGATCTATTGCAATAACGCCAACTCTGCAACCCGCAGTCAATGCCTCGTAAATCATTGAGATGCTATCTTCCGTGATCCAGACCGCTTCGGCCAGTTGCATTTGCTCAAAGATCCAGCCTTGCGGCGTATGCTCCACCGGATAAATATCTAATCGCGCTGCATAGGATTGTTGGCCCAGATGTGCCAGAAAATTTTCAGGGGTACGCCGCGATGTGGTCAAGATGACGCTCGATTGTGGATGCTGCTGCACAATCTGTTCAATGGCTTTGAGTACCTGCGCCTCGTTCCATTGATGGCGTTTAGAACTTCCACCAAGCGCAATCAGAATGCGTCCAGTGACATGACGCTGCTCATTTTGAAGCGGATTAAGTGCCCCTTGAGTGACCAATACATGCGGCGATGCTGCAACACCATCATGTGCTGGCACAACGGTGTAATCAAAACATGATATAGGCAGACTCGGCTTCATCAAAATGATGGTTTTGGCTTTTGGATAAATTTTCCCCAGCAACCATACCCGTAAATGTGTATGACTGCCCACCCCTACAATATAATCTGGTGCGTGTTCAAGGTATGACAACCGATGCGTCCAGAATGCGTAAATTAATGAAAGCACGGATAACTGATCGAGTGGCAATTCTTGTAACTGTGCATGTGGCACCTTGCGCTTAATCGCACCAAACAATCCCAGTGCCTGTGATCGATGCCCTGCTTTACCGTCACTCACGTACACAATCTGCATATCTGAATTATCCAAAACCACAAAAAAAGGCGAAACTTTCGTTTCGCCTTGATCTTAACTGATTCGCTTACTTCACGTAAGTTAACCAGTGTTCATATTTTGGATTTTTACCCTGAACCGCATCAAAGAAGGTTTTCTGGATTTCTGTGGTAATTGGGCCACGGCATCCTTCACCAATTTCACGGTCATCGTATTCACGAATTGGTGTCACTTCTGCGGCAGTACCAGTAAAGAACGCTTCATCGGCGATGTAGAATTCGTCACGGGTGATACGGCGCTCAACCACGTCATAACCTAAGTCTTTGGCAATAGTAATCACTGTTTGACGTGTAATACCGTCCAACGCACCGCCTGCGATATCTGGGGTATGCAGCACGCCATCTTTTACCAAGAATACGTTTTCACCAGAACCCTGACACACATAGCCTTGTGGGTCCATCAACATCGCTTCGTCATAGCCCGAATGTGCGACTTCCTGATGTGCAAGAATCGATAAGGTATAGTTACCTGATGCTTTGGCTTTACACATGGTCACGTTAGGATGATGGTGCGTAAACGATGATGTTTTCACACGAATCCCTTTCGCCATTGCTTCTTCGCCAAGGTAAGCACCCCAGCTCCATGCCGCAACAGCAGCATGAATGGTATTGTCGGTTGCAGCGATACCCAGTTTTTCAGAACCGATCCAGATCAGTGGACGTAAGTAGCATGATGCGAGCTTGTTTTCACGTACAACATCAATTTGTGCCTGTTCAAGCGTTGCTTGATCAAATGGCACTTTCATTTGATAAATTTTTGCTGAATTTAACAAACGTTTTGTATGCTCTTTAAGACGGAAAATTGCTGTGCCTTGAGGCGTTTCATAGGCACGGACACCCTCAAACACACCCATACTGTAATGTAGTGTATGAGTTAAGACGTGGATTTTTGCATCACGCCAGTCGATTAATTGTCCATCTTGCCAAATAAAACCATCACGATCAGCCAAATTCATGGCACACACTCCAAATTTTTTTACACAATTATTTACTCTCCAACGCCATAAAATTTGCCGTTGGATCTATTAATCTTTGCCATAACTTGCAAACGATCACTCGGGTATCGTGCCAATCCGCAGCGTTCACTTGCATGGATTGATTTGCAAGTGCTAAACGGTGGCTCTCGGCTCGTTCGCTTAGATAAGCGTGTATTAATGCTGTGGCATCTTCACTGGATAAGCAGCCTGCTTGAGCAGCATCTTCTAGAATTCTCACATTATCGGAAAAATGGGCGAGATCAGAATTCGACCCACTCCATGCTAGAACCACATACTGTGCCATAAATTCGATGTCAACGATACCTCCCGCATCCTGTTTTAAATGAAAAATCCCATGTTTTTTTTGTTCATTTGATGAGCCTAGATGATCTTTCATCTTCTGACGCATTTTGAGCACTTCAGCGCGCACATGTGCTTCATCGCGCGGCTGAGTCAGAATCTGACAGCGAATCGCCTCAAACTTTTCGCGTAGTTCAGGCTCACCGGCAATCGAGCGTGCACGAACCAGCGCTTGATGTTCCCAAAGCCATGCATTTTTAAGCTGATACTGCTCAAAGGCTTTTAAACTCGTCACTAAAAGCCCGGCCTCTCCAGAAGGTCTGAGTCGAGTATCAATTTCATAAACACGACCATCAAGCGTTTGTGTGGTCATGTATGAGAGAAATTTCTGTGCCACCCGCATGGCAAACTCAAATCCGGTAATGGTTTTATTGCCATCAGTTTCGGCTTGCTCATCAAAAGAATGAATAAAGACCAGATCCAGATCTGAGCCGTAACCCAGTTCAATGCCACCGAGCTTGCCATAGCCTATTACGGCAAATCCTAAATGATCGGCTGAGCAGCGCTTACCCGTAACATCTTGTGGATAGCCGTGTTTTTTTGCCACGGTCTGATATGACAGTTGCAGTGTGGCCGCCACACTGACTTCTGCAATATCGGTCAATGCATCAGAAACTTTCATGAGTGGACTTTCAGCCAGCACATCACTGGCTGCCACAGTCAGGACATTGCTTTTCTTAAACAGGCGCAATACCTGCATTTGTTCTTCGACTTGATCTAGCTCAATCCGTAATAGCTGCTGACGTAATGAGTCTTCAAGATCTTGACGGGTAGGCAGACCAAAATCCATGGTCAAAAACTCATCGAGCAATACCGGATACTGGCTCAGTTCTTCACAAATCCATGGACTGACGGTAGCCATTTTGACCAAACGCTGCATGGCACCGCGACTTTCCATCAACATGACCAGATAGACCGTTCGGCGCATAACCGACTCGACCAAAGGCATCAAACGCATCAAGGCCAGTTGAGGGTGTTCAGATTGTAAAATTGCCTCAATCAAATATGGCCAAAAATCTTTTAAACGCTGTACAGCTTTCGCAGGTAGTTTTTTTAGGGCATTACCGTGCCAAAACTCGTAAATCAAGTTTTTAGATGCATCATCTAGCACTTCGGCAAGTCGCTGCTCAAGCTGTGTATCGGTCTGCTCAGGTGCTGTTATTTCATCCTGAATCAAATGCTTAAATTGTTCGCTGACTTTTTCACGTTTGGTGTTGAGTGTATTTAAAAACGCATCCCAAGTCGGGTAATGCAAGGTATCCAAAATACGCTGACGCAGCTCTGGATCATGTGGCAAAGATTGGGTTTGCTGATCATTCAAGGCCTGAATCGCATGTTCGACGCGTCTGAGAAACAGATAAGCATCTTCTAGTTGCACCACTGCCTCAGGCGTAAGTAGCCCGACTTGCCCAAGATGATGCAAACTTACCAAACACTGCCGATCTTGCAGCTCACGCTTTGAACCGCCATAAATGAGCTGAAATACCTGAACAATAAACTCGACTTCGCGAATACCACCTGCTCCAAGCTTGATATCATCGGCGATATTACGACGTGCGACTTCACGCTCAATCATGCTTTTCATTTCACGCATGGCTTCAAATGCCGAATAGTCGACGTAACGACGAAATACAAAAGGCCGAGTCATCTCCATCAAATGTTCGCCATGAACGCCCCCACTGATAATACGGGCTTTGATCCACGCATAGCGCTCCCACTCGCGTCCGTGCTGAATCAAGTATTTTTCCAAGGCCACATGACTAATCGCCAAGGCTGAGCCATCGCCCCACGGCCTTAAACGCATATCAACACGAAAAACAAAGCCATCTGCGGTGATATGATCGAGCAGATAAATGAGTTTTTGTCCCCACAAAATACAAAATTGCTGTACATCGATGGATTTTCTGCCCTGCGTTTCACCTTGTTCATCAAAGGCAAAAATCAGGTCGATATCACTAGAGAGATTGAGTTCTTGAGCACCTAGTTTGCCCATACCAATCACAATTAAATCTTGAACTTCACCAGAATAACCCAGCGGTTCGCCGTGCTTGGCCAGCAAAGGCCCTAATGCAAAGCGTTTAGCGGCACAAATACTGGCATCGGCAAAATCGGAGAGTTCGCGGGTGAGCGTGACCACATCGGTCTGTTGATTGGCATCTTGCCAGATCCAGCGAAACATCAAACGTGCACGAAGAATCCGCAGGCTTTTCATCCATGTGGCTTCGTCTTCAATACCCTCGAGTGTTTGTTCAACTGTTTGGAAAATATCGTCACGGGAAAGGTGAGCAGTAAACCGATCAAGTTGAAAGTCCTGCTCGAGAAAGGTGCGGTGTAATTCGAGCACGTGTTCTGCGTATTGACTTGATCTTAAAGTTATTTGTAACTGCTCAGCATTCATTGAATCAAACCTGCAACTTGATTGTTTGCATAGTTATAGCAGTTACATGCTAAAGATGGGAAATCTATTTAAACCAATTTTACTTCTGTATCAGCATGTTCAATCACATTGTCGGTTACATGCTGCGCCGCAGGCAATATCACACGAAAAGTTGTGCCTTCGCCTTCTTTTGATTCAACCTTAATCGAACCAAGATTTAAATCGACAAAGCGCTTACACAAGGTGAGCCCTAAACCTGCACCTTTTTCTCCAGCGGTTCCACGAAAACTTACCGTAATACGTGGCTGAAAGACTTCTTTAAGCTGCGACTCGGTCATGCCATGACCCGTATCCTGTACAGCAATTTCAACATTTTCAGCAATTTGTTTGGCTGAAATACTGACCCGACCTGTACCATCCATAGGTGTGAATTTTAGTGCATTCGACACCAAGTTTTGAATCAGCGAAGTGATCATGTTGATATCGGCAAAAAGCTTGATGTCTTCAGGTACATCGTCGATGAGCTGAATATTTTTTTTCAGCGCAAAGGTATTCAAAATGCTCATGACAATGGTGGTCACTTGCTTAAGATTAAAACTGATGGGATGGTATACGAATCGCCCGCCCTCAGCCATCGCCCAATTGAGTAAACTTTCAAGCAAGTTGTAAGTCGACTGCGAAGTGTCATAAAGATAGTCTGCTATATTTTGAACACTTGACTCATCTAATGTTTCACGCTCTTTGGCCAATACTTCAGAGAAACCCAGCAAACCATGAAATGGAGCACGTAGGTCGTGCGCAATAATTGAAAAGAATTTGTTTTTACTAAAATTCAGCGCTGACTGCTGCTCATAGAGTTCTCTGAGCTCTTCAAAATTAAACTTGAGTTCGGCATGGCGCACAAATCCAGCGGTATAGCTCTGTACCAGTTCAATACTGGTTGGATCAAAAGATGTCAGTTCATCATCAAAAAAGATAGCAACCCCTATCGACTGCTGATCGGATTTTTGTAAATTAATCGCAATTAAACGCTGATAATTTACACCCAATGTCTGTAGCACCTGACATAAATGCATATATTGCGGGTGCACAGCATCGAGTACATCCATGTTATGGACTGCACGCAACGATGGTATTAATTCGATTTTAGATAAAGCATGAAGACCGTCATGATTGATATGCCATACGTACGGTTCTTCCTCAAAGCTTAGAATGGCATATTTGACATTGAGAAGCTTAGTGGTAAAACTGACATAGCGTTGTACTAGGTCATTGTCACTATTGAGTCCAAGCAGAAGCGATAGGCGGCATGCACTTAGCTGATCTGCTTGATCAAGTCGTATTAGTTGCATTTTCATGCGAGCCTCGCCAGGATTGTGATTATTATTGAGTAGATTTAATAAATTTAAACAACAGCGCAACAAAATAAGGATACACCTTATACATTTAACAAATTTTTCTAATAAAAGCAATTAGAAAACGACAGACCCTCTCCTGTTACCGACGTAAAACACGTATAAAAAACCACCCCATGCGAACATGAGGTGGTGACTGAATTTTTTATGCGTGAGCGTATTTGCTATCCACCGACAATCCGATAAATACGGTTGCTATTTTGGCTTTCAAAGAGTAGCTCTGTCGAAGGCAGAATCGTTTCATTTTCCACCTCGATTTTCTCGACACGCTGATACAGGCTCAGTTCTGCACCTGTAGGCGATTTGAGCTGATCTTTTAATAGCGCAATCGCGGGATATACTTTTTCAAATTGATCTTTCACCTTAATTTCTAAACGATTCATCTTGTTCTTCCTAAATTTTTTACTGCCTTTTTGTATAGCATGATTTTTGCTCAACCATCTCGCTAACTTGTTAAATTTTATGGCATTGTTTCAGTGTGTAATATCAATTTGATCTGTGCTGCTATCCATCTCATTTGCAACACTATTTTGAGTTCATTAAAAAGCTACTTTTGATAGTGATTGTATTTTTAACGTACATCGCCTCAAAAAGTGGTTAGATGAATACTGAGTCAGCTAGACTGCATACTGGATGGCTTGCTTTTTGGTAAACAGCAGTAAGCCATCTAAACCAAACGCATACCCTAATCCAGACTGTTTCCAGCCTCCAAACTCTGCAAACGGTGACACATCGGCATGACTGTTAATCCACACTGTACCAGTCTGCATTTTTGCTGCAATTTGGTGGGCTTGAGCCATGTTTTGCGTCCATACAGAACCACCCAATGCATAGGAAGACTGATTAGATTGCGCAATCACTTCATCAATATTGCGAAAGCTTACGACAGGTAATACTGGCCCAAATTGCTCTTTTGCAAAGATTTCACTGTGCTCATCGACATGGGTTAAAATTAAAGGTGCAATAAAATAGCCCGCCTCAGGTACTCGAGCAAGATTCTGATTCGCAATTTTGGCGCCTTGTGCAACGGCATCTTCAATCATATTTTTGACTTTAAGATACTGGTTGCGGTTTTGCACTGGACCAAGCGTGGTGTCCGTATTGCGACCATTGCCCAGTACCTGAGCATCGGCAATTTGTGCCAGTGCCGCCACCATTTGATCAAAAATGCTCTCATGTACATATAAACGTTTAATACAGGCACAGGTTTGGCCAGCATTTAAAAAAGCACTCATAAAAATCTTTTGCGCCGTTTCTGCCACATCGACATCTTGTAACACAATCGCGGCATCATTCCCCCCAAGCTCAAGCACCACATGCTTGAGTTGATCGGTTGCCGCAGACAGGATTTTTTTACCCACAGCAGTAGAGCCTGTAAATACGACTTTCTCAATTTCTGGATGCTGACTCAATGCAGCACCTACCTCACCCGCACCCAGCACCAGATTACATACGCCTGTGGGTACATGTCGCTGAATGATTTCAATCAGTTTGATGGTGCTCAGTGGCGTAAATTCTGAAGGCTTGTTGATGACACAGTTTTTGGTTTTCAGTGCCGGAATTAAGTGCCAGATGGCAATCATAAACGGCCAGTTCCACGGTGTAATCGAGGCAATCACGCCCAATGGACGATGAAAAATGCTCATCTGTTTACCCATTGGATCGGTATGCTGCAAAACTGGCACTTCAAACTGATTGGTCACCTCAAGCCAGTACAGCGCCATATCCACTTCCATTTCGGCTAAAAATAGCGGCTTACCTTGCTCAAGAGTAATCAGCTCAGCCAATACTGAACGCTCAGCTTTAATATCTTGTGCATTTCGATCCAGACTCAAGCGAATCTGTTCGTCAGAGGTATATTGCCATTGTTCAAAGGCTTTTTTTGCAGCCAAAACAGCATCATCGACCTGTGCTGTGGTTGCCGCTTTGCATTTGACAATGACGCTTTCGGTCGCAGGATTAATGACCTCAAATGTTGGGCCCTGTCCTTCTATTGCCTTGCCTGCATAATACATCGCTGTATTCATGGTGATCTCCGTCATTGTATTTTTCCTTGGCATTTTTTGTTGATGCATTTTTTATTACGTTGTATCGAACGCTTGTACTTCCCGACTTTCTTTCTTGTGACTGACAGATGCTTTTTACAGATGAGCCAGCATTCTGCCGATCATGTCGTATCAACATACTTATTTATTCATACATAATATTGTATTCATTTGTTATTTCATATCATATATAGTTAAAAAAATAATAAACCAATGATTAATATAATTTTAAAAAAATATTTACGATACATTTTAATTTTTTTATTTATTTTTATGTATCTTTTATTTATTTTTTAAACCATACTCAAGTGGCGATGTTTTGAACAGGAATTCATCTACATCGGCAGCATTAGAGCTAAAAATATGACAAGAATTGAAAAGGAAAACACCACATGGAAAAAGCCACGTCACTCCCCTTAAGCAGGCCACATGCACAGCAGAGTACACAAAAAATCGCCTTTGCCACTTTAGCCGGCACCACCATCGAGTGGTATGATTATTTTATTTATGCCGCAGTGGCCGGACTGGTCTTTAATCAGTTGTTTTTTAAACCCGCAGGCCCAGTTTTTGCGACACTATTGGTGTTTGCATCGGTGGGAATCAGTTTTATTTTTCGTCCACTTGGTGCCTTCGTGGCAGGCTATTTTGGTGACAAAATTGGCCGTAAAACTATTTTAAGTGTCACTCTCATCATGATGGGAATGAGTACTGTGGCCATCGGGTTACTCCCCAGCTACGACACGATTGGCATTGCAGCGCCCATTTTATTGATTATTCTTCGAATCATTCAGGGCATTTCGACAGGAGGCGAATGGGGTGGCGCCGTACTCATGGCGGTTGAACATGCACCTCAAGACAAGCGCGGCATGTTTAGTGCTTTTCCTCAACTAGGAGTCCCGTTGGGCTTGTTATTGGCGTCACTCATGCTCGTGATCATGACCGGATACGTTTCACCGGGGGACGAATTTGTACAATGGGGTTGGCGCATTCCTTTTCTGGTGAGTATTTTTTTATTTGTACTGGGACACTGGATTCGACGCTCGGTCGATGAGAGCCCAGTTTTTGATGATCTGAAGCAAAAAGGCACTGCCGAGCAGCCGATTCGAACACTGTTTAAAAGCTATAAAAAAGTCGTTTTCACGGCTGCACTTCTGATTGCTGGCACGACATGTCTGGGCTACATGACCGCAGGTGGTTTTTTGCAAAGCTATACCACCAATCCAAATGGCCTCGCCTTGAATCGACCAACCATTTTATCACTGGTCAGCGTTTCTGCTCTAATCTGGACATTTTTTACTTGGTTTACTGCCGTGCTCTCAGACAAATATGGTCGTAAGCGTTTATATGTGATTGGCTCAGTGATTCAAATTGTGACCGCACTTTGCCTATTTCCGCTGGTACAAACTGGTGACTACCTTAATATTATGATTGGTCTGGCGTTATTGTCTGCGGGCATTGGAATGACCTATGGCGTACAAGCCGTGTTTTATGCGGAGCTTTTTCCCGCATCTATTCGCTTTACCAGCATTTCCATTACTTATGCAATTGGCACGATTATGGGCGGTGCATTTGCGCCCCTAATTGCAGCGGCCCTGATTATCAAACCAAATGGTATTTTTTGGGTGAGTAGTTATCTATGTTTGATGGCAACGCTGGCTTTTCTGGCTATTTGTGTGTTTAAAGATCGCACAGGCATTCGCCTAGAAACCGATAATGAAGAACAACAAAAAGCAGAGCCTTTTGTATGGTCATCAAAAAGAGAATAATATTGAGTCTAGACAAGAAAAAACCCAGACCATTTAAATGATCTGGGTTTTTAGAATCTTGGTCCCGAGGGTCGGAACCTCAGTAGCTTTATAAAACAAAGATATGAGATGAAATGAGCGGAGACAAAGCGGAAATAGTACGTTTTATGGTGATTTTTAAAGCCGAAATATCTACAATAGTCTGAATAATTAATTTATCAATTGCAAAAAAACTAAGCGTGGTTTCGGAAGATGGTAACAAAGGTAATCAATAGTGAATATATAAGTTTAAGTTAATGAAATTAATAAATAAATATACAATTTTTAAAAGGTAACTTATCGGTAATTTATAGGTAACTTATTACTCTTTAAAAAGGTAATCAGCTATTACCTTTTATCTATATGATTTAATTAAATTTATTAGAAAACCAATGTCTATGATTACCAAAGATTACCCCTAAAAGGTAACTAAAATAAATTATTTAAAATTAAATACTTAAATAAAAATTGATATCAAAAATATAGGTCTGTTACCTTTTCTGAAAGATTCCCATAAGTTTTGCAAAGCCTGTTTTTATAGATGGTTTTAAACAAAAATTTATAGTTGTAGAAAAACGAAGGACTGTGTAGAAATCTGTAGAATCAATTCTTATTGTTTTTGCTGTATCACAGACTGTATCTATCAATACTTGGATACAGAAATGACAAGTATGAATTTTTGTAGTGTTTTCGACATATTTACTGCCCAGGTGTGGTGGGGGGACAACCGCCCGCCGCTGGTTCAAATTTCAGATTTTGAGAATTTTAGTCAAAAAAAAGCCCTCCAACATGGAGGACTTGTAGTTTTGTAGCTATTGAGCCATCAACTCTTTTTGTCTGGCTTACTCTTCTCTGGCCAAGCTTGTTCTAGTCGCTCTGCATCAATTGCGTGTGCATCAGCTGATCTTGCGATTTCTTGACCACGTTCTGCCATTGTGTTGAGTACGGAATTGCAGGTCTTTCCATATTCAATGAGGGCTTGGTTGGAAGCTGTGGACATACGTTTGTCTGAATCATTGATTTGTTTTGACAACCGGTCAACAGCCAAAGCACTATCACTGGCAGCATCCAATGCAACCTGTAAGTTTTTATTCGCATTTTGTTCTGACTCCAAAAGTTTATCACTCCAATTTTTTTCTGTTTGGAGCGTATCTACAGTTGCTTGAGTTTTGGCAAGATCACGTTCTGTTTCTGCCAATACTTTTTCTGAGTTAAGTAAATCAATTTGATGTGACTTACTTGCGCCATTGATCATGGAAAAAGACAATGCGATGGCTAATGCAATCATCACAATGTATTTCCAGTATTTAATTGCCAACGCAATATTCATTTTTTGTCTCACTGTTGTTTGAACTGAAGCTCTTTAAAATCTTTAAATTGGATGATGCGATCACCAAACCATTCATTAATGGCGTTACTAAATAGATTTTGAAGAGGAATAATTTCTGAATACCAATAAGCTTCACGTGCTTCTGATATAGATCCAAAGCCTCCAGCATTGGAGGGAATGATTCCAAGGAGTTGAGGTGGAGTTCGCTGTGATGCAAGAACATCATCACGCGTAATATTTTTTATATTTAAGAACTCATCCTTGGCAGCCAACTCACTGATCGGAATAAGTTGCAGCCCATCTTTCTTCCCACCAGGTGCATGTAGAAATAAATTACGAAAGTTCCCAGGACCGCGAGAATCTTTCATTGCCTGTTTGATCCCATCGACATCATCATCGTCTATTTGAGAATCCGTCATGTAGAGGATAAAACCAGCATGGGATCCATTGTTATAATATTTACGACGAAACAGTGTTGCCGATTCATTCAACCATGCAGATTGGAGTGCTGAAATATATTCTGGTGAACCATAAATTTCTTGGTCTAAATCTACTGATTTGATATGGCACACCGTACCAGTAGGAAAGATAAACTCATCATATCCATTTACAAGTTGAAGAAAATCATTTGGATCCTTCATACGACGAGTATATTTGGCCATAAGACCTTTAAGCCTTAAAGGATCATTCAGACGGTTATCAATTCGTTGTAAATACGAGTTGCCAAAGACCAGATAGTCAATTGCTAAACGTTCAAAATCTGAAGTGTTTACCAATTTGTTTGGTCTAAGTGAGGATACGAGTTGATTCTTTTTGTAAAAAATGGCGGTAGATAAATAAGGCATTGCCTTAAAAGATTTCGCTAGTCCATGCATACTAATATGTGGTTGATAATAGTTACCGCAAAGCCAAGTTTCATAAAATTGTGAAAAATCACTTTTATTGAGTACGGGCTCAGCATCACCGAATGTAAATGCCTGTACTTTGCTGTCGGACATTAGTAAATCTCCATAGATGATTTTTTCGAGCTTCCATCGTTATCTAGTGACAACGGCTCGTTAAAGAAGGCGTGGAAAATAGCGAATGCCAAATCAGCATGACCAATGTTTTCTGCTCTTGAAGCCTCAAAGGTCATTTGTTTTTGAGATGCTGTAAGTGTTTTTTTAATGGCCATCAATGACTGAGCAACTTCTGTTGCTCCAGCATCAAATTCAAAACG
Source organism: Acinetobacter sp. 243_ASPC (assembly GCF_001054715.1). Classification (NCBI taxonomy): domain Bacteria; kingdom Pseudomonadati; phylum Pseudomonadota; class Gammaproteobacteria; order Moraxellales; family Moraxellaceae; genus Acinetobacter; species Acinetobacter sp. 243_ASPC. The sequence goes on from NZ_JVOR01000095.1 coordinate 53,923, forward strand.
TCCTTTGTTGATGACATCCATTCCCTTCATAACTAATTGGGTTTTGACATCTACTGAATATGTGAAGGTAGTTAGATTTGGGAAAAACTCTTGCACTAACTGAGCAATTCCAGTACCCATCCCTGATTTATCCATCCCGATGTAAGCCACTCGATATTTTTGGCAAATCTTTTTAATAAATGCTGCCTGGCTGGCAAAATCCATCCCTTTGAATTGATGGTGTTCAAGTAAGCGAAACTTGTTGTAACCAGATTCTGGGGGGGCAATTACAACCAGTCCAGCACTATCCCCTGATTCAGCAGGGTCGTAGCCTACCCATACAGGTTTATTACCAAATGGCCTTAAGGCCAAAGGTTTGAAATCTTTTGTCCATAAATCCCAAGAATCCACCATACATGGCTGGATAAGGCTAAGCGGGAATACACTTTGGCCATCATCGACAAATTCACACATATATAAGTTTGCAAATTCATCAGCACTGTTTTCGGCAATTAATTCTTCAATATCGAATAAATCACAACCCTGACGTTCTGCATCATAGATGTTGACGATATGTCTCCACATCTGGTCATTACATAGAGCACCATTTCTTAGAGTCTCATGACTGGTATCAATTTCTACTTGCTTATCTTTGGTACGACCTTTGTTATAGGCTTCACCCGTCCAGAATTTATATGCTTCATGAGATTTACTTGACGGTGTAGAGAAATAGGTTTTTTTATACTGTTTCTGAGCTGCCATAGCAGATGCCACTTTTTTCAGCGTAGCAAAACCATGTACCCAGAAAAATTCATCAAAATATAAATCACCATGATAACTTTGAGCAGTCTTAGCATTTGTGCTTAGGAAAATGAGTTGAACTGTTTCATTTGTCGGTAAAGTGATAGTAATTGGATCACCTTGTAGATCCACACCAATTGATTGAAGTACAAAATCTTTAATATAAGTTTTAAAGCCGTGAGCCTGGGCTTTTGACGCAGATAGAAAAATCTGATTTCGACCAGTTGTTACAGCCTTAATTAAAGCTTCTCGGGCAAAATAGAAAGTTGCACCAATCTGGCGTGATTTTAATAAGGCACGGTTTCTTTGTTCACGTGCTCGGTACCAGACTTTTTGATAATCAAATAATCCATCATCAAAGTCTTCAAGTAATTTTTCGATCTGCTCTTCGGTGAGAACATTTTTAGGTGCTGATTTACGTGGACCAGCATTTCTATTTTTTAGGTTCGGATTAAGATCAGTTTCATTACCGCCATTGTTGTATTTATTGATTTTGGCCATACGCTCCAGCTGACGCATAAGCAAATCAATTTCTTTAAAATCATTTGGTGTTTTTTTCTCAAGAATAATCAGTTTTACAAGTTGGGCTTCTAGTGCTTGTGCAACACGTCCTTCAGGGGCTTGTTCATCCCATTCGTCTCTTGCTTTCCATGCATGGACATTTTTGACATTTTCTTTTAAGTAATCTGCAATCGAGCTGATTCGCCACCCCATCCAGTATAAAAACTTTGCTAAGAGGCGGTTATCAAAAGATAGAGGCGGATTTTCAGATTCTTTATTCATTGGCTCATTAAGCCAATGCTGTTGTCCTAATTCATGTGCTTGGTCATGTAAAACACTCTTTTACATGCTATACCGATTGATTGTTTTAGCTGTAATTCCGATTCTGCTTACTACATTGATAACGAATTTTCTAATACAAAGCAGGATTTACCCCTCATGAGTAAGAAATCCAAGTTTTATCGAGTTGCTGTTGCTGGAGCCACCACTGATGGTCGCCAGATTGAAGCATCTTGGATTCAACAAATGGCAAAAAATTATAGCCCAAATACCTATACAGCTTTGGCAAATATTGAGCATTTGCGCGGCATTATTCCAGACTCTCCTTTCGGCAATTATGCAAAAGTACTGGCAGTAAAAGCCCAGGAAGATGAGATTGCTGGTCAAAAGAAATGGGCTTTATATGTTCAGCTTGAAGCGTTTGATAATTTGATCGAAATGCACGGCAAAAATCAAAAACTGTTCAACTCGATTGAAGTCAATCCGAGCTTTGCTGATACCAATGAAGCTTATTTGGTTGGACTCGCATTTACTGATACTCCAGCATCTTTAGGCACACAAATCATGGAATTTGCAGCCAAGAATCCTGATGCCAACCCTTTCACATCAAAAAAACAATCTAAAGAAAATTTATTTACAGCTGCTGAAGAAGTAGCACTTGAATTTGAAGAAGAATCACCTGTTTCAAATTTATTTTCCAAAGTAATTGACTGGCTGAATCCCAAACAGGAAGAACAAAGCCAGATAAATAATGGGCAGTTCGGTGAGATTGCAAAATCCGTTGAAGAAATTGCAAAAACCTTCGGTAACACCGTTAAGGAACTGAATGATCTGAAGAAAGATTATTCACAGCTTCAGACCGATTTCAATGCGCTCAAAACCAAGTTAGGACATGAGCAAAACCCCAGAACACCACCAGCACCTGAAAGCAAAGGCAATTTCTCAGAAAAAGTTGAGTACTAATCACCATGCAAAATTTAACACGTGAAAAATTTACCTACACTGTCGCGAAAATTGGTGAAGCAAACGGTGTAGCAGATCCATCCAAAAAATTTACGGTCGAACCATCCATTGCACAGAAAATGGTAAATTCGATTCAACAATCCTCAGAGTTTCTTCAAAAAATTAATATTATTCCTGTTGAAGAACTTGAAGGTGAAGCGATTGGATTGACACAGAGCCAAACCATTGCTGGCCGAACCAATACCAAAGGTGGTACAGCACGTAAGCCAGTAGATCCTACTGGTCTAGATTCCAATACTTATCAATGTAAAAAAACGGATTTTGACGTAGCTTTACGATATGAAAAAATGGATGCTTGGGCTAAGTTTGATGACTTCTATGCAAAATGGAAAGCATTTGTTGAACGTGCAATCGCATTAGATATGATCATGATTGGCTTCAACGGTAAATCAGCTGCAACCACGACTGATCGAAATGCGAATCCATTATTGCAGGATGTCAATATTGGCTGGCTCGAAAAAATTCGTACCAAAGCACCTGATCACTATATGAAAGAAGTTGTCAAAGACTCAGGAAAAGTAACAGTCGGACCAACAGGTGACTATAAAAATCTTGATGCTGTTGTAGTTGATGCAGTGAGCAACCTAATTGGTGAAGTTCATCAGGATGCAACGGATCTAGTTGTTATTTGTGGTCGTCAATTATTGAATGATAAGAACTTCCCACTGGTCAATGATTCCAAAGACAATACTGATACATTGGCGGGTCAAGTTTTATTGAGCCAGAAGCAAATTGGTGGATTACCCGCTGTACGTGTTCCTTTTTTCCCAGAGCATGCTTTATTAATTACATCACTTGATAATCTGTCGATTTATTATCAAGAAACTGGCAAACGTCGTGCTGTAGAAGATAATTCTTCTATGGACCAAGTTGAAGAGTTCAATTCATCAAATGATGCTTACGTCGTTGAAACATACGAAAAAGTCGCATTTGTAGAAAATATCGAAATTCAGGGATAAGGTGATTTATGTTGAGTCCAGCTCGACGACATCGCCTTCAAGCATTAGCAGCCAAAGCAGCTGCTAATGCAGAGAATGAATTTGGCGGTGTACGTGAAGATGCCAGTGTGTATATGTTGCAGTTGGCAGAATTAAAAAATGACCAAAACTTGCTTCGAGGCATTAAATCAGAAATTGAACGTGCTCAATATAAAGCAAATTTGATTCCAAAATATATGCCTTATGTGGATGGCGTTCTGTCTGTCGAAGATCGTACACCACTTATGAAAGATCATGTTGTCACAACCATTATGGTGTGGTGTTTTGATGCAGCTATGTTTGAAGATGGGTTGCGCATTGCGGAATATGCCTTAAAACACGGCATTGAGTCACCAGATACTTTCAATCGTGATACGGCATCCATTGTCGCGGAAGAAATTGGGAACGCCGCTAAAGCAGCACATACTGCAGGTGAATTTTTTGATGTATCCATTTTGGAAAAAGCCAATAGCATCACAGCATCTTTTAGCATGCATGATCAGATCCGTGCAAAGCTCTATGTCGCATTAGGTCGAACTTACTTACACCAAGAATTGTACGCTTTGGCCGTGAATTTCCTGAAACGGGCCATTAAACACAATGAAAATTGTGGCGGTAAACAAGAACTTCAAAAAGCCGAACGCCTTTTGAAAAAACAATTAGAAGAAAATCCACCTCAACCCTTACTCAATGCTGATGGTTCACCAGTTGTAGATGACTATGGCAATCAGGTATTTGAGGGAGTCTCTTCTTAACGAGTGCCCAGCACCCACCGAGGGGCAGATTTGATCATAAGCAACATGATTTGTTCTGTTTTTTGATTCAGATCTCCACCCCTCAACCAATGAGAATAAATATGTCTGGTTTAATTGCAAACGGTAGCTTCACACATCAAGACCAAGTGATTAGCAGCGATCCTTTTTTTCCAGCTGTATCTAGTAATCACATCCGTGAAGTTTTACGTCTTGATTCCAGTGTAACCAATCAGCGTCTGATTCCAGCCATTGAAGCGGCTGTCATTCATGTCAATGACAAGTTGGAAAGTTTAATCACGAAAGCTCCAACATTAGGGGAGATGACATCAAAGCAGATCAATGGAAAGTCTGTTGCTGTTGTTCTGTATTTTCGGGCCGTGGCTGCTTCAACTGGCGCGGAGCTGTGTGAGCGTTACCGCTCATATGACACCACAAATAATGGTGCACAGAAGGCTGAAGAACTAACACCAACAATTGATGATTATAAGCGTGATCTTCGTTTTGCTATCCGGGACTTGAAAAAAGTACCTCGTTTAAATGTGGAGTTGGTTTAAATGAAAGTAGTTTATGCCATCCAAAATGACACTGTGGATGCCATTTGCTGGCGTGAATATGGACGAAGCACAGGCGTAGTCGAACAAGTGCTCGAAGCAAACTCACACCTTGCAGAATTTGGTCCAATTCTTCCGATGGGTACCCAAGTTCAGTTACCAGACATTCCAACACCACAAAACAAAACCCAAAGTATTCAGCTTTGGGATTGAGAGAATTTATGCCTGAACCAACAACCACAACAACATCGGCAAGTGTCATTGGTCTAAGTGCAATGTCCATTCTGCCATTTATCAATGGTAATGCATTGTTAGGGGCAGTACTCGGTGCAGCATTCATTGCAAGTTATGAGAAAGATTTATCCGCTGCCAAGCGATTTATTAATCTCATACTTTCCACTGGTATTGGCTATATCAGCACGCCTTTAATTACAGAAAACACCTTCATTACGGCAGATGCCCTTGCAGCTTTAATTGCATCCACATTTTGCTTGTTCATCCTGATCAAAGCCGTCGATTGGGTAAAACAAGCCAAACTTTCAGACATTATCAAAATAATTCGAGGTGGAAAGACATGATCGAATTTTTATTTCAAGCGATTGCCTTATTGGCCTATTTGTTTTGCGGCATCCGGATTGTGTGCTTCAACCATAATGGCAATTACAACCGAAAATATGCTTGGTTCGCCACATTATTGATTGCCTCATTTTTAGGTCAATCCGTTCATATCATTTTCTTCAAAGATCCTGTAACGCTATGGGATGCCATTTTTGCACTTGTCTTAGCTTTATTAATTTATCGAAGCCAGGGAAATGTCGCTAAACTCATCTGGAGTAAATCATGATTTTAAAATATGGTGCCAAAGGTGACCCTGTCACTCAATTGCAAAAAAAATTGACTGGTCTTGGTTTTGTGGTACAAGCCGATGGTGACTTTGGCCATAAAACTGAAACTGCATTAAAAGCATTCCAAAAAAAAGTTGGTCTCGTTTCTGATGGTATTGCTGGAACAAAAACTTGGTCTGCACTGAATGGTTTTGATATCTCGAAATTTTTAAAAGATTCAGATTATGTAAATGGTGCAAAACGTTTAGGTGTACCAGAATTGGTACTTCGTGCTTTTTCCGAAGTTGAAAGTGATGGTGGTGGATATTTAGATAACGGCAAATTAGAAATTTTATTTGAACGTCACCGAATGTATTTTTATTTGGCACAGTACAAAGGGGTGCAATTTGCCAAACAACAAATGCAACGCTACCCCAATATTGTCAACACTGCCACTGGTGGTTATAAAGGTAAAGCAGCAGAACATACCCGTTTAAGTCTAGCCAAACAGATCCATGAACAAGCTGCCCTTGAATCAACATCTTGGGGACAATTTCAGCTTATGGGTGAAAATTGGAAAGATCTTGGCTATGAAAGCGTTCAAGATTTTGTGGCTCAGATGCAAAAATCCGAATCTCTTCAATTTGAAGCATTCCTTCGTTTTGTCGAGTTTAAATCTGGCACGATTGGTAATAAAAAAATAAAGCTTTTGGATGCTCTACGTGCTGAAGATTGGTCGACGGTTTTTACGCTTTACAATGGTAAGAACTACAAAAAATTGGGTTATGACAGTAAATTCATTCAAGTCATGAACCGTCTGGATCCCGATTATTTAAATGGAAAAGCAGCATGAAAAAACCACATGCCTTGCGTGAGTATTTGCTAAATGCGATTCCTGATCTTCCCCAAGATCAGGATCGCCTTCTTATATTTGCCAACGATGGTAAATTAATGAGTACCGCAGCCACAGGCTATAGTTTTGAAATGAGCTATACACTGGATCTGATCGTTACGGATTATGCTGGTGATGTAGATGTTTTCGGTATCGTTCTATTTACTTGGATTATAGATAATCAGTCCGAGTTAATGGCCAACTTAAATAAAGCTAAAGATTCTATCAGTTTTGAAGCTGAACTGATTGATAACACTAAATATGATCTGCATTTCAAAATTCCTTTAACTGAGCGCGTCATCGTTAAAAAAAATGCTGAAGGAAAATTTGAAATGTCCTATCCACCTGAACCTCAATATACCGAATTTGAAACACCGACTGATTTTGAGTTGATTGATAAAGATGGCACACCATTGGCATCATGGACAACGGCAAATAAACAAGGACGATCTTTGGATATGCCTTTTCCTGGTAAAAACCCATGAATAATATTCAAGATCTAGCAGTGTACTTGCAGCCCATGCTAGATCGCTTATCTGCTGGTGAACGAGCAAAGCTTGCCAAAAAAATTGGACGTGATTTAAGAATTAGCCAACGAAAAAGAATCACAGCACAGCAAAACCCCGATGGTTCAACCTATACTGCCAGACGTACCCGTTTACGTGAACAAAAGGGTAAAATCAAACGTAAGATGTTTGCTAAAATTAAATCCAATAAATACCTAAATATATTGAGCAACAGCGAATCTATTGCTATCGGATTTATTGGTCGTATTGGCAATATCGCCAATGTCCACCAATACGGCTTAAGAGATCGTGCCACCAGATCCGCACCAGATACAGTTTATCCAAAGCGTGAAATATTAGGTTTTTCGCCTGAAGAAATCCAAAATATTGAATCTTCATTTCTAAAACATATCAATATATAACCCCTTCTATCATGTAAAAGTCAGTTTTACATTCTTAAACAACTGCAAAGCTTTTTTAGTTACAGCAAAGTGTTGGCATGAGTGCTGACCTTAATCGTCGCCTTGAAAATCTAATTCGATTTGGAACCATCAAGGCCATCAATCCGTCTAAACCTATCCCGCGTGTCGTGGTCAATCTCGACAGTATGGACACGCCTGAAATTCGTTTTTTCAATATCCGTTCTGGTTCAGATTCGACTTGGGATGCACCATCCATTGGTGAAGAAGTTATCGTCCTTTCCCCCTGTGGCGATATTGGACCATCTAGTGTTGTTTTATATGGCCTATATAACGATGCACATCCAGCTCCATCTGATGATTTGAATCAAAAAATCCGTATGTTCTCAGATGGTTGCCTTGTTGCCTATGACGTTGCTGCCCACCAATTATCAGCTATTTTACCTTCAGGTGGTAAAGCCACAATTACTGCTGATGGAGGCATCACTGTAAATGGTGACACCACCATCAATGGCAATCTGCAAATCAATGGCAGTACTGCTATGACTGGAAATAATACTGTGCAAGGTAGCCAGTTGGTTCAAGGATCCAGCCACTCTACAGGTAGCTTTAGTACTGAAGGCGATGTTCAAGCCAGTGGTATTAGTTTAACTGACCATAAACATAGTGGGGTTCAATCTGGTGGTAGTACGACTGGAGGTCCACAGTAATGATGTCCCGTGAAGATGGTCGACTGCTGAGCAGCGAATTAGATCATATTCGCCAATCTATCCAGGATATTTTAACTACACCCATTGGTACTCGGATTATGCGTCGTGAATATGGCTCTCTGGTTCCTCGCTTAATTGATGCACCTTTTGATGACATTACAACATTACAACTTTATGCGGCAACAGCAACTGCCCTTTTACGCTGGGAAGATCGCATTGTACTTAATTCCATTTCTCTTGGGTCAGATGAACAAGGCTCTTACTTTTTAGATATGAATTGCAATCTGGTGGACAGCAATCAACCAGCCTCTTTAAGTATTCCCCTATCTATTGGATCTGCCTTATGAGTGTTGATTTTAATTCATTACCAAAGCCCAATTTTGTTGATGTCATCGACTTTGAAACCATTTTGGCTGAACGGAAAGAATATTTCATTTCTCTTTACCCGACTGATGAACAAGAAACGGTTCGTAAAACTCTGAGCCGTGAAAGTGAACCCGTCAATAAGTATTTACAAGAAAATGCTTATCGGGAAATGATTTTGCGCAATCAGATTAATGAAAAGGCTTTGGCCACACAGCTTGCATTTGCAAAAAACGAAGATTTAGATGTCTGGGGAGCCAACTTTGATGTCACCCGACTATTAATTACCGCAGCCGATAATACTGTAACCCCACCTTCATCTGCTATTTATGAAGCAGACGAAGATTTTCGTTATCGTATCCAAAAAAAGCTAGACGCTTTAAGTGTTGCTGGCCCTGAGTCAGCTTATGAGTTCCATACTTTATCTGCTGATAGCCGTGTTGCTGATGTGAAATGCTCATCACCATCCCCGGCACATGCACTTTTAACTATTCTTCAAAGAGATACTGAGAATAATGCATCGACTGACGACTTAAACAGCATTGTTTACAACTATGTTTCGGCAGAAAAAAAACGCCCAACAGGTGACCGAGTTTTGGTGCAATCGGCAGAGATCATTAATTACGGAATCGAAGCCGTATTGGTGACTAAAAATGTACCTGAAACAGATCCTGTCTTAGCGGCAGCACAAGACAATGTTTTAGCTTATACCACCGAACCAAAGCGGATCGGTAAAGGTGTATTTTTTTCTGATCTTTATTCAATTTTGAAAGTTTCTGGTGTTGAACGAGTGGAATTAATCCGCCCAACTACCGAGCTACATATCAATAATTTTCAGGCAGCATTCTGTACCAATGTCAAATTAACGGTGAGGAATGAATAATGAATTTACTTCCTCCAAATACTACACCGTTTGAAAAAAAGATTGTCGAAACTACATCAAAAGCAACTGAACTCAACACCAATTTATCAAGTTTGATTCGTATCGATGATGCTCCAACTGATTTTCTATCTATTTTAGCTTGGCAGTTCTCGGTAGACCGTTGGCAAGATGACTGGCCTGATGATGTTAAACGCGCACAAATCAAAAACTCCATTAAGGTTCACACTTATAAGGGCACCAATTATGCGCTTAGATCCATTGTAGAAAGTTTCGGTTATTCACTGACAGTTCATGAATGGTGGCAAGAAACACCAATGAATGAGCCAGGCACATTCCAGATCACTATTGAAACCAATGGCCGTGCACTTTCAGAAAAAACATCTAAAACATTGGTTGAACTTTTAAACGATGCAAAACCACTTACACGCGAGCTGAAAGGTATCGAGATCAATGTCATCAATGTACAAGGCGAAACCAACGTGGCATGTGGTTGTTATGGCGGTGATGACGTCACAATTTATCCAAAAATTGATGATCCAAACTCTTTGATCTATCCAGTCTTTGCTTTTTACGAGCATGAAATCACCAGTATTTATCCCCTATAGAGCATAAAAATATGGCAGCACTTTATCATTCGCTTTTCACTGAAAAAGGTTTGGAATTACTTCGGGAATCTATTCAAAACGGAACGAAACTCGGTATTACCCATATGTCATTTGGCGATGGTAACGGATCTCTTCCAACACCTGATGCAAAATTCACGCAAATGGTAAACGAAGTTTATAGAACAGCATTAAACCGCCTTGCACCTTCTAAAGATAATCCAAATTGGTTAGAGGCTGATGGGGTTATACCTAGTGCGGTTGGTGGCTTTAATATCCGTGAAGTTGGTTTATGGGCTGGGAATGTCATGGTTGCCTATGCAAACTATCCTCCAACTTACAAACCAAGTGGTGATCAAGGTACAGCACAGATCAAGACTATCCGAATTGTACTACAGATCGATAATACAGCTAATTTTGAATTGAAAATTGATGCCTCAGTCGTTATGGCGACCATTCAAAGTGTTAATGATACAAAACTAGAAATTTATCAAAATACTGCAACGACCTTATATCAATTAAGTGATCTTGAAAATTTTGAAAAGTGGCCAGGCCGAACCGTTTTCATAAAAACAAGAAATGGTGAAGAGAATAGTTTTTTCAGTGGTAACTTTATTTATGATGAATCATCAACTGAAGATATTGATAATGCTCTTATTCTAAGTGCAGGTAATGTAGGACGTTGGAGAAGAGTTTTAACGTCGAATATTCTTCAAGCACAATGGTTTGGTCATCCAAATCAAATAGATGATCAAAAAATATTAAACGCAGCATTTTTTGCAGCCAATAAAAGATCAATGCAAGTCGACATAAGAGGGTCAGTGTGGGGAATCAATGGTGTAGTTAATGGCATCTATCATCTTCAAATTTTCTCGGATCGAAATAGTTATATTTCAGTGAATCCAGATGGAAATTATCCCCAAAACTATGCAGTATTATTCGGGAATCCATACTCGACGTGGACTGATGGACGTTCTTTAATTCGCTTGGTCGGATTTTTGAGGATCGATTGTCAAACACGCAGCAAAAGATTAAATGGAGTCGTATTTAAAGGATCTTGGCATTCAATAGATGCAATACGTGTTGAGAATTTTAATGGTACAGGACTCAATCTCGAATCTGTTCATGATTCAGTATTTCCGGACATATCTGTTGAACTTTGCGGAAATAATGACGATTATGCATTTAGATGCAGCAGTATAGACGACACAACAAATTGTTTGCACATTGGACGATTACAAGTTGAGCAATCTTATCAACGTGGTATTTATATGATTAAGACTATTCGCTCATTAATCGATAACATCCATGCTGAACGCTTATATATCACTAATAAAAGTTCATTTGATAATGTTGTAGGCCGTGACAAAAATCATTTGATTAATATTGATAATAGCCAAATTAATCAGGCCATATTTCATTCAGACTCTGAAAATGACTTTTACGTCAGATTGGATGGCACATTAAGTGTAATGAATGCGGTTTTAGTTCATGGACACTGCTTTGGAGAGTATGGCTCAAGCCTAACTTTTAATACCCTTCAAGCCTTGAGTTATGGTCAGCATACCATGCAAGGCAGTATGACGTTTAATAACTTGACTTGTAATAAACTCGGTTTAACAAGTAATGTTGTTATCAATAATATCAAAGCTGAGGATTTTGTTTTTGGCTTTAAAGCCTCAAATATTATCGTCAATGGTGGTTCGATTAAAAATGTAGGCTCATTAGATTCGTCTGAGGTTGCTGAGGGACAAATTCAATTCAATCGTCTAAATATTGAAAATGTATACAAAACAGGAAGTAACTCTTCTGCTCAACCTTCAATTTTCAGTGCTTGTAAAATACAGAATTTTTATGGTGATCCGGCTAAAACCTGTACTGTTGTAAACTCATCAATTGAAAATTGTGATTTAGCGACAGTTATGTATGCAACGTTTGAAAGCGTTAAATTCACAAATTTTAAATTTAATGGATCAGCCGCATTCATCACTCGTAATTGTTCAGCAACAGGATCAGTAAATTGGTCATTACCAACTGTTAAATATGCAGCAGGATCTCTTTCAGAAAGAATTGGCTATTCCTCAGATGGGAAGATTTACCAAAATACAGATGGAGACATAACTTGGCAGAAACTACTTTAATTTATGTTAATTGATCCTAGATAATTTGTAGCATCCCCTCTTACAAAACCCCACGCTTAAATCGTGGGGTTTTTAAATCCTTTTCTATATAACTCAGATACAATCATGTAAACCCTGCTTTTACATGATCCACAACTTAAACTTTACTTCATCTCATGCAAGCCTGTTTGTTGAAATAAAACCTCAATAAACAGGCTTTTTTATGGCAGATACATATCACCATGGAGTACGCGTCGTCGAAATCAACGAAGGGATTCGACCGATTCGTACCATTGCCACGGCAGTACAAGGCCTTGTTGCCACTGCCGAGGACGCAGATCCAGACGTTTTTCCAGAAAATATTCCAGTTCTACTGACTAATACACAAGCTGCTATTGCAAAAGCTGGCACTAAAGGCACCTTACGCACTGCTCTTCAGGCAATGGCCAACCAAGCAAACTCAATGTGTGTCGTGGTACGTGTAGCAAGCGCAGTAGATGAAGCAACACAAACGGCCAATGTCGTAGGTACCGTTACGTCAACAGGTAAATACACTGGACTTAAAGCATTACTAACAGCCAAATCTAAACTTGGTGTTCAGCCACGTATCATCGGTGCACCTGGACTCGATACACAGGCTGTGGCCACTGAGCTGGTCATTATTGCAAAGAAGTTACGAGCATTTGCATATGCATATTGCTGGGACTGTCAAACCAAGGAAGAAGCTGTTGCATATCGTGAAGGCTTTGCTGCACGTGAGCTCATGCTCATCTGGCCAAACTTCGTGGCGTTCAATACAACTACAGCACAATCCGAAACAGTACCAGCAGTTGCTGTTGCAATGGGATTACGTGCAAAAATCGATAATGAAATCGGTTGGCATAAAACACTTTCAAACGTGGCTGTTTCTGGTGTAACCGGTATTGATGCAGATGTGACGTGGGATCTTCAGGATCCAGCGACCGATGCAGGTTATTTAAACCAAAATGAGATCACCACCTTGATTCAACATGATGGTTTCCGTTTCTGGGGTTCTCGTACATGTTCGGATGATCCTTTATTCCCATTTGAAAACTACACCCGTACAGCACAGGTATTGGCTGATACCGTTGCTGAAGCGCATATGTGGGCAAATGATTTACCACTGCATGGCTCACTGGCCACCGACATCATTGAAGGCCTAAAAGCCAAAATTCGAGAGTTGGTTCGTAACAAATACATGATTGGTGGTGATGCCTGGTTCGATCCTGAATCCAACACTAAGGACACCCTGAAAGCAGGTAAATTGGTCACCGACTATGACTACACCCCTGTCCCACCGTTAGAAGATCTAACTTTCCGTCAACGCATCACAGATCAGTATCTTGCTGACTTTGCAGCAACCGTGACGGCTTAAGGAGTTTAATGCATGGCTTTACCAAGCAAGCTTAAAAACATGAATTACTTCAATGAAGGTAATAGTTATTTAGGTCAAATTAAAACGGTCACTTTACCTAAATTGACACGTAAAACCGAAGATTACCGTGGCGGTGGTATGAATGCACCCGTCAAGGTCGATCTAGGTTTTGGTGACGACGGGTTGGTACTTGAATCTACTTTCGGTGGCCTAGAGCTTTTAACACTTCGTCAGTTTGGCATGGAAAAAATTGATGGTGTGTACACACGTTTTGCGGGTGCATATCAGCGTGATGATACTGGTGAAGTGGATTCAGTCGAGGTTGTCGTTAAAGGTCGTCATGAAGAAATTGACATGGGCGACCAGGAACCAGGTGAAGATACCGAGCATAAAGTTGTCACAAACTGTACTTATTACAAATTGACTGTAAATGGTGTGGTTGAAGTTGAAATCGACATTCTGGGCTTCAAGGAAGTGATCAACGGTGTTGATCGACTTGAAAAACAGCGTAATGCCATTGGCTTATAAGTTTCCTTCCCTTGCATAGGCCAGTCCTGTGCAAGGTTTTTTTCTTTAGTTTTTAGGATAGATCAGTATGAATTTGCAAGTTGAGCAAGCAACAAATCAAGACCTCATCAAAAACCCAAATGAGGAAGTAGTGACTTTAGAAGAGCCAATTCGTATGGGTGACAATATGATTACTCAAATCACCATTCGTAAGCCAGGCGTAAAAGCATTAAGTGGTACGAGTCTACAGGCCATTTACCAGCATGATGTGGATGCACTTTGTAAAGTACTACCACGGGTAACTTCTCCAGCTCTAACCCCTCAACAGATTTATCAAATGGATCCTGTCGATTTTGCCCAATTGGGAGGGCATTTGGTCACTTTTTTGTACCCGAAAGCCTTACAACAGGAAATCAAGGCTCAGACGGCATAACGCTGGTCGATAACGTCGATGAAGCAATTGCCAATATTGCCGTTATTTTTCACTGGCCACCCAATACCTATGATGACATGGATCTAAGTGAACTGAGCAAATGGCATCGTATGGCACTCAAACGTCATTCATCACAATAATATAGAGTCCACCCATGGCAAATTTAAAACTTGAAGTCCTTTTTAATGCAGTCGATAAATTAACAGGGCCCATGAAAACAATTGTCGGTGGCTCTAAAACTTTGTCGGATGCCTTTAAAAAAACTTCAGCAGAATTAAAAGCGTTAGAAGCCCAGCAGCGCAAGGTTACAGGTTTCCGACAGCTTCAGGAACAATCTGAAAAAACGTCACAAGCGATTCAGAAAAATAAAGAAACGATCAAGCAGCTTAAAACTGCAATGAATATTGGTGCACCAACAGAACAAATGGTCAAAGAGTTGGCACGAGCTGAAGCTGCACAAAAACGCCTTAAAGATGCTCAGAAAAAACAAGGTACAGAAATGACCGCCTTGGTACGAGAACTCAATCAGACAGGTATTAGCATTGATAGATTGGCTGATGATGAATCAGAGCTGAAGAACAAGATTCATCTCACCACAATGGAGATCAATAAACAAAAAGATTCTTTGGAACGACACCAGAAAGCCCAGAAACAATATGAGCAAATGCAATCACGTATGGCCAAGGCATCAGATCTGGCAAAAAAAGGTTTAGCCGTCGGTGCTGTAGGTGCTGCTGGTATTGGTTATACCATGAAGCAATATGAGGACGCTGAGGACGCTGCTATGGGTTTGAAAGTATCCATGATGCAAGCAAATGGTCAAGTATCCAAAGAATATGCACAGATTAATAAATTGGCAAATGGTCTAGGAACAAAATTACCAGGTACAACAGCTGATTTCCAAAACATGATGGCAGTACTTATTCAACAAGGCATTTCAGCCAAAGCCATTTTAGGAGGTGTTGGTGAAGCAGCGGGCTATCTAGGTGTTCAAATGAAAATGCCTTTTGCCGATGCAGCAGAATTTGCAGCAAAAATGCAGGATGCTACCAAAACCACCGAAAAAGATATGCTGAGTTTAATGGATGTTATTCAACGTAGTTATTATCTAGGCGTTGATAGTACAAATATGCTATCTGGTTTTTCTAAAATATCTGCTGGCATGAAAACCATTAAGGCTGAAGGTTTGGAAGGCGCAAAAGCTATAGCCCCTCTTCTTATTATGGCAGATCAGGCAGCAATGGCAGGTGAAAGTGCTGGTAATGCGTTTAGCAAAATTTTTAAATCCATGATGGATTCCAAAGGGATTGCAAAAGCATTAAAAGATAGTGGCACAGGAATTCAAATGAACTTTACTGATGGTAAAGGTGAGTTCGGAGGCCTAGATAAAATGTTTAAACAGTTGGAAAAACTCAAAGGTCTTTCCACTGAAGCACGTTTACCTATCCTTTCTGACATGTTTGGCAATGATGCTGAAACCATTCAGGCATTAAATCTACTAATTGATAAAGGGCAAACTGGCTACAATGAGGTGATCGCCAAAATGCAAGCGCAGGCTGATCTTCAAACTCGTGTGAATGCCCAATTAAGTACTCTAAAAAATCTAAAGGATGCAGCTGGAGGAACCTTCACCAGTATGCTTGCTTTATTTGGTGAACAGTTAGCACCACAATTTAAAATGCTTATTACTGGTTTTACCAATGTTACAGAAAAAGTTACCACTTGGGCGCAACAAAACCCACAACTTGCCAATACCATTGCAAAAGTTATTGCTGGTGGTATTTTGCTTGTTGGCGGTATTAGCGCAATTGCTTTAGGTCTATTTACTATTATAGGGCCATTGGCATTACTCAAGATGTCATTGAGTGGGCTTGGCGGTGGATTTAGCCTAGTAACAGGCATGTTTAAAATGTTCCTGATGCCAATCAAAATGCTTGGAGGTGGCTTACTAAGTTTAGGAAAAATATTCTTAACAGTTTCCAGATTTATGATGGCTAACCCTATCATTCTTGCAGTTACACTACTGGCCACTGCTGCTTTTCTCATTTATAAAAACTGGGGGCCAATATCAGAATTTTTTGCAGGTCTTTGGGAAGGAATCAAAAACATTTTTGCCCCTGTTGGTGCTTGGTTCAGTGCCAAAATAAATGAAATAAAGACCGCATTTAGCGGAGGAATTACAGGTATCAGTGCCCTGATTATTAACTGGTCTCCTATCGGTTTGTTCTATTCAGCATTTGCAAAAGTTTTATCCTGGTTCGGGATCGATCTCCCCGCGAAGTTTACGGACTTTGGAGCCATGATTTTATTAGGACTAAAAAACGGTATATTGTCCAAGGTGAATGCAGTCAAGGATGCCATTACAGGTGCGGTCAGTGGTGTCATTGAAAAAGCAAAAAAAATATTAGATATCCATTCCCCTTCACGTGTATTTATGGGTATCGGCGATTACACCATGCAAGGTATGGCCATGGGGATTGCTCAAAATCATAATTTACCAGTCAAAGCTACTCAGCAGGCCACACAGAATGTTGTGGGTACTGGTGTTAAAACCACCCCAGTCAAACCCATCATGGCAGGTAGCAACAGAGCCTCTTCATTTTCTGGTGGGGATATCAATATTCAAATTCATGTTAAGGAAGGTTCCGTTGTAAGAGGTACTGCTGATGCTTTACGTCAGGAACTACAGCGTGTCGCTCAGGAAGAGCAAAATGCTAGACGTAAATTTTTAACGGATACGGAGTAAATTACAATGATGATGGCATTAGGTTTATTTGTATTTGCTCTACAAACTGCGGCATATCAGGAACTACAGCGTGTCACCAATTGGCGACATCCGAGTAATAGCCGTGTTGGAGCGTCGCCAGCATATCAGTTCGTAGGGAAAGGTGAAGATACCATCACACTCAAGGGTGAAATTTACCATGAGCTGACATGGATCAGATCCACCATGGATATTATTCGTCACATGGCAAATACTGGCAAAGCTTTTACCTTGATTGATGGTACAGGCTACTACTATGGTTTAGTCATTATCGAAAGTCTGGATGAAACCAAAACCTATTTTTTTAAAGATGGCGCAGCACGTAAAACCGAGTTCACCATTACCCTTAAAATTATCAAAGACTGGAAATATTCTTCACTTGGTTCTCTTATCGGGATAGGAATGTATCCATGATTGAAAATATTACGTCTCTCATTCAAAAGGCTAAATCTGACTATGATGACTATGCAGAATATCCAACTCCAATTTTTAGGATAGAAGTCGAAGGCATCGACATTACAGCAAAAATTCATACACGGCTGATGTCATTATCAATTAAGGACAACCGCGGTTTGGTGGTCGATTCAGTTGATATTGAGTTGGATGACTCGGATGGAAAATTGAGTATTCCACCGAAAGGGGCAAAAATACAGGTTTGGCTAGGCTGGTCAAATACAGGATTGATTGATAAGGGCGTTTATAAAGTTGAGTCGACATCACATCGAGGTGCACCAGATGTTTTAACCATTACAGCATTTAGCAATGATGTATCTGAAGGCTTAAAGCAAAAGCGTGAACGTGCCTGGAGCAATCTCACCATTCAACAGATTTTCGAAACCATTGGTGATATTTATAATCTTAAGGTCATTATTCATGAAAAATTTGCCTCACAAATCATTAAGTACATTGCACAGAATGAGAGTGACGCAAACCTGATTACCCGGATAGCCGATGAACATGATGCCATTGCAACGGTTAAAAATGGTCATCTTATATTGTTACCACGGGGTGCAAGCCAAACAGCATCTGGTTTAGATCTCCCCCAAGTCACCATCAATCGTCAAATGGGCGACCAACATAATTACACCAATGGTACAGGCACCGACAGTATCACTGGTGTCAAAGCTTATTATTACGTTGAAAAAAAAGCTAAAAAGCTTCACGTCACAGTGGGCGATAGTGAAGATAATGTAAAAGAGATCCGTTACATTCATCGAGACAAAACCACAGCAGAACTGGCTGCAAATGCAGAATATAACCGCTGTAAACGTTCAGCCCAAAAGCTCACTTATTCCTTGGCGTTAGGCAATCCTCAACTTATACCAGAACAAGAATTTGTATTTGTGGGTTTAAAACCTGAAATAGATGACATCATTTGGCTCGGAACCAATCTAACCCATACCCTTAATGACAGTGGCCTTACCACCACTGTTGAACTTGAAGTCCAACTCCCTGAAGCAGATGATGTTTCTACCCTATTTGAAGGTAAAGAGGAACAAACTGAAGAAGAGAAGAAAAAGGAACATAGTAAAAAAAGAACAGGTCGAAATTACGCGGACTATACGGGTGTTATCGTTTTTTATCGAGAGAAAGGAAAAGATCTTTCATTAAAGTCAGGTAATCAAACTAAACCTTTAAGACCTTATATTGGTGTATATCAATCTAAGAAAATTGCAATGGCTGCTTTAAAACGTGAACAGGCCCGTATTGATAAAGCAAAAAAAGGGAAATAAAAAAAGTCCTTGCTGGGGTAAGCAAGGACTATAAAAAGGCATTATTTTTCGATACATATGCAATCATACATCACTATTTATAGTGATTATGTATTATCATTGTAAAACATAATATCGATATATGGTGATTATATATGCCAGGAAAAAAGCCTTTGAAATGTCCACACTGTGGCTCTGCTTTTTCTATACGTCATAGTGAACAAGAAAGCCCTGTACTCCGACGTTACAGAGGTCAATGTCAAAATCTAGAATGTGGTTTTACCGCCATAGGATTTATGGAACTCAAGTTCCAGCTATCCCCTCCCTCTATCCCTAATCCAGAAATTCATTTACCTGTTTCTGATCATGTTAAAAATGCAGGGAGAAACACATGCCCGACAACATAGATCTCGCACAAGAACTACAACTTAAACAGGTTCAGATTCAACCCAAAGATTTTAGTCAGGCATCGCTCACTGAATGTGAAGAATGTGGCAATGACATTCCAGTAGAACGTCAACGCTATGGCTCTATTACCCTTTGTATCGAATGCAAAAATACACAAGAAAAACTTTCCAAGAGATTTTACTAATGACAAATTTTCTGATTTTTTTCATTGTTGTTTTTATTGTGGCATTACTCATTTTATGGATGATACTGGATTATCAATTTACCCGTTTAAAACAACCACTGGTCATTATAGTATGTGAAGACCTTAAGACTGAAGATAAAGAAATGTTATTGGATGCCATCAAAAATCATAAAGATCAAGTACAAGTGGTGGATCCATGTGGCTATATCCAGTCCTGATCGGGATGATCCTTGGCATGACGATCAGTAGTGCCATGTTTGTTTATATTGTTGGATAAAAAAAGCCCCTTTAAATAAAGGGGCTTTAAAATTATGAAATAGATTACCGTTCAATTTTGATTAAGCATAACTTAGATACACATGAATTCTGTATTAACTTATACCCTTGAATTGAATATTCAGTATGCTCACCCTGAATATCTACCTTGTGAATAAAATATCCTGCATCATTACCAAGCGTTGCCATTCCTAAACGGACTGCTTTATCTAAACTGGCTTTATCATGTTGATGCCAAGCAATCAAAATATAGTTTTCACTAAATTCCAACTGTGTCTGAATACCCTCAAATTGATAAATTTTCTTAACAGCATCACGGCTGTCTGTACTATCAATCATTTTTACAGGCTGGAGATCTGCTGCTTTTATAATATTTTCAGCACTCCCTACACCAACTTGAGCAACTTTTGGTAAAGTAATTTCTGATTCGTTCGAACAGGATGTAAGACCTAAAATCAAAATACTTGCTATGAGTTTTAATCTAATCATTTATGTTATCCACCACAAATCGTTTCACACGGAATACCATCACCATCCCGATCTAGCCGTGTATTACCACATTTTAAAGCAGCTCTTGCCTGACTACAGCTCGTCATTTGGCTACACGTTCGTGGATAACTACCACATTTTAAATTACTCGGAGGAGTCGAATTACTCTGACGAATCACTTTAGGTTTACTATTCTGACTGCTGGCAGGCTGTTCATCTTCAAATGGATTATTAATGGTACGCTGTTGAACCTGAGCATCATATAAACGTCGTGCCTCTTCAGCCGTCACTGGCAATTTTTTATTTATAGTACTTATTTGCACTTGTGGTGGAGTCGTTTCAACTGGATATGGGACATAATACACACAGCCAGTCATCACCGATGTAATTCCAATAAAACCAAAAATAAAAAGACGAATAGCGTTTAAGTTTATAATCATTACTTAGTGCATTTCTTTTTAGATGCGCTTAATGTTCCATTTTTGCACATAAATTTGCCATCAACTGTACAAGCTTTAACCCCACCCTTTTTCCCAGAACAAGGTTCACGTCCTTGCCATTTTGCATTCGCAACAGATACACAGCACAATGAAATCATGACTACAGATAAAAATTTACTAAACATAATGATCCCCACCAAATTATTATTAACTTAAATATTTTTATCATCTAGAAGATGGTCTATTAAATATATTACAACTCAATATTCTAAATACTTTTCCGTAGGTAAATGAAATATCCCATCAGATTTATAGTGAAATAACACATCAACAATCACAATGTGAGTATCAGATACTCTAATAAAATGCAGCACCCAGTCAGACGTATAATATTCCCCATACAGACTTTTCAAATATTCAGGAATACCAATATGATAGTGCCAAAGCTTATTTCGATGAGCATATTCATACACATCTGAACCAACTTTTACACCCTTCCAAGAGGGTGTAATTTTTCCCTTGTATTTAGAAAAATCTTTTAAACCATATTGTTGATACAACACTAAAAAATCTGCAATCGCTTGTTTTTGATCTAATGGATAATGTACAAACTCTTTTGCGAACTGCCTTGCATATTCAAAAATAAAAACCAATTAATCTTCCTTAGCGGTATTTAAAATATGCTGTATCATCTCATCACGACTCAAACCCTGTGGCATCAGATAACGCTTAGACGCCAACGCCTTTTCCATACGAGGAATATCAATCAATACAGGCGCAGATTCAGTTTTTTTCTTGTCAGTATCAGCAACAACCATGTGTCCCATACACACCTCCAAATTTTTATGCAAATCTCTTGCGTAATATTAGTAACTAAGTTGCTTTTTTGATTATAAAGTATCCCAGATACTAAAACAAATGAAGTTTAGTCTTCAATATCCTCAATAACATCATAGCTAGCCAATAAATGCTCACGAACAGTTTGTGGGGTACTATAGGTTTGGCTATACCATTGATCTTTCAAACTAATCACACGTTGTGACTTGAAGGTTTTTATTCCCTTTATTGTATTCGCAAAAAAATACCAACGGTTATTGCCGTATTCTTTATGTACCCCAGTGATATCTACACCTCTTGTTGTTACATTGCCAAATCTATCTTTATATTTCAAAACATAACGAAATCCAGCTAAGTCTAAATCATCTAGAAGTTCATCTTTCTTTTTTACAAAATCAGGAATCTGGTTCCAAGGTTGGTACTCTCCAGTTGGAGGTGAAACATAACGTGTTGGCTCTTTGAATTGAGGTTCTGACAACTGAGAGACGATATTTTTCACTTCTTTCGAAGTTTCCTCTCCCTTTATTTTATTCTCAAGCTTTAACAATGCATTTTTAATTACTTTTGATTTATTTGGTGAAACCAACTCAACAATAATAAGAAAAGGTAAAATACATAAGGTAAATATAAACAATAGAATAGAAAGAATTTTTCTCATTTTATAGACTGAATTATTTTAACCCCTTGACTCCAAAATAGTAACTAAGTTACTCTCTTTTTACCAGAGCAAAATCTCTGGTCAGGCGTAGGAACCTGAAATATTTTGACAAAAGACGCATAAAAGTCCGTCTCGGGCTATTTTTTTGCGTAAAATTCAGCTTTGCTGCTTTTTGGCAGGCTGGACAGGGCAGCCTTCGGGCTGGCCGTTTCTTTTGTCACGGTATTCCTACCCCTGTTCAGTCTGTCACCATTACCGTAGGAAGTTTTGGTGTCAGGTTTTTAAACCGACAAGAGAAACAGCAAATGAAAACATTCGCTTCTATGCATTCGTGCACCAAAAATAATCTAAAAGAGCATTCACCTATCTACGATTTGGCGGCTTATCAGCAACGCCAGCGCAAAATCAAACGTCAACGACTCCTCAAAAATCTGACTGATACAGCCATCTTTATCAGCGTGGCTGGCTTTACCTTCTCCACTTTATTTTGGGGAGTATGAGCCATGCAAACACATCAACTGATTCAAAACTATATTGAAGATCTTGTTCACTTTACCGATGGTCAATCAGATCTCCAACCGCACCGCTTCATGCTTATGGGTTTTTTGGATGCTCACCTATTTACTGGAGCAATTACCCCACAACAAAAACAGGACTATCTGGATCTCATGGATCAACGCTTCATTCAACAGGAGCAACAGCCATGACCAAATATTTTGCGCACCTCTCGTGCGCCTTTTCTGCGCCTTTTTTTAGCGATAAAACGTTGTACCATGCCTCAAAGTCACAAAATTGGGGAGCACAGCCATGAATACATTAATCCAGATCGACGATGCTGTATTTATTCAGGATGAACAAGTCAAAACCAACAGTCTAAAAGTGGCTGAGATTTTTGATAAACGTCATGATCATGTAATTCGTAAAATCGAAAGCTTAGAATGTTCGCCTGAATTTACATCAACCCATTTTTGGGGGCATGTTCAAACCATAGAAATTGGTAACGGTGCAACCCGTGAATCCAAATACTATGAAATGACCAAAGACGGCTTTATTTTCTTGGTCATGGGCTTTACTGGAGCTGCTGCTGCACGTATCAAAGAAGCCTACATCAACACCTTTAACCAAATGGCAGCCATGCTCTACAACGCACAAGGCAACCATTCACACATCCATGTCGGTGCTACGGTGCAGCTTAAAGCAGGCGGGCCGATCTATACGGTCAGTAAGATCCATTACGACGGCAGCGGCATGATGCAAGATGCCGAAGTTATCTGGCATGACCGAGCCAAACTGTGTCGGGAAGTCATCCCCGTGGCGTGTCTATCACTCGATACCAAAAACCTCACCCAGAATAAAACCCTCAGCGACTTCTGGCAGAGCGTACAGCACTATGGCATCGAACGACTCAATCACAGCCGTAGCGAACAGATCCTGGCACTCAACATGACACAGGTCTACCAGAGCATTGAAGGCTTACCACCCAAAACACAGCTTTCAGCCATACTCATGCAAAGCCGAAGCCCCTACCCTGTGTATATGCAGCATAACTACGCGGTCAGTAGTGTATTGACCCAGAAAACTTTGAAATGTTGGGTGTTTAAAACTCATCAACCGCTTATGTTGAATTAGTTACATATTCAAGTGAAATAGTGCGACTATAATTGTCGCACCCTAGTATTTTTTTAAGCCGACATTCAGCAAAATAGCGACTTCTTAAGAGGAAGGAGAAATATGTACAGTCTTATCGATATTCACGACACAAAAGCAATGACCGCGGAACAAAAACTGATAGAAATTGAAAAACCAATAGAAAATTTACAATTGACGCTATCACTTTTAACCAAAATGCAGCAAGACATTGCGTTGGAAGCAGAAGAACTCTCTGCTATGTTTATCACCTTACATAAGCAGGTTGTCGACATTCAAAGAGCCATCCAATAAATAATGCCTATTTCTTTGATTGCTGGGCGTAAGTGTCAGCAATCAATAACAACCCTTTCTTTGCATCTACATCTAAAGCCCGGTAAAGATTCAACAAATTAATTTCATCTTCAGGTAAATCACTACTTTTAATCTCAGTACTTCCCCATAAAATAAACTCGATATTGAACCCATGATCTTCCAGTAAATCGAGCTGATCCATATCAAGCGGTGCATTATGCTTCTCGTAGCGCACAATTGAATTCTTTTTTACCTTTAATATTTCAGCAAGTTCATCTTGAGTATTGATCCCCAAACGCTTTCTTTCATCGCGTAAACGTGTACCACGATTATTTAAATCATCATTTTTCATACTTTTTCCTTAAAAGCACTTTCAAATCATCTTTTATCGTGATAATTTATGTTTACTTAGTCACTAAGTCACGATTAATGAGGATTTAAACATGCCAACCAAAAACCTTCAATTACAAAAACAGAATCGCGACAACATTATTGCTGTCCGGGTGACAGACAGCGAGTTAGAGCTAATCGAAAAAGCAGCCTACGAATCACGCAAAAAAAAGACCCGTGTTTTGCTAGATGCCTTCCTTGAAAAATGCGCGGCAACGGATTGTAAAGCATAGTTTTTCAAGAAGTTATCCTTACTGCAAAACACACTAAAAACTAAAACACGGCTTTACAATTGAGTGATTCATGACAGATATTTCCAGACGCATAGACGAACGTCTTAACCAGATCTTCAACTTTAAACGTGAAGGTGACTGGTACAGACAAGGGATATGCCCACAGTGCAGCAAAAAAGAATGCTACACCCACGCTATTACCCCACGTGTGGTGAAATGCGGTCGCTTAAATAACTGCGGTTATGAAGAACACGTCAAAGATATTTGTGAAGATCTCTTCAAGGACTGGTCAAAAGAATTTCCAAAGACTGAGGTCAATCCTCATGCCGCAGCGGATGCCTATTTACGTCATGGTCGTGGACTTGATATTGCACCGCTTAAAGGTCGATACACTCAGGACACTTTTAGCCACGAAAAAAAATATCCAGGACTTTACACCGGTACAGTTCGTTTCAAACTGGCTGAAGGTATTTATTGGGAACGCTTTATCGACCGTCCAGAACGCTTTGGCCGTCAAAAGGCTAACTTTATAGGTGAGTACAAAGGTCTGTACTGGACGCTTCATGACCTTGACACCCTTTGCAATGCTTCATCGTTTTGGATAACTGAAGGCATCTTTAATGCAATCGCACTGATTCAAGCTGGTCAGCCCGCTATTGCTACCATGACCACCAGTAACTATCCATCCGTATTACTCAAACTGATCGAAGAACGCTGCCATGAACTGAAGAAAGATAAACCACGTTTAATCTGGGCATTTGACAACGACAAAACAGGCAGAGATACAGCCAAGAAATTTCACCTCAAAGCCCTTCAGGAAAAATGGGCATCTTCAGCCGCTCTACCACCGCATCAGGTCAAAGGCAAAAACCTAGACTGGAATGACCTCTTGATGCACGACCTACTCCACAGTGAGGAACGTGCCAAGTACCGTCATTACGGTGAACTACTCATTGCCGAATCAGCCGAACAAGCAGGACTGCTGATTTACAACTTCAAAGAAGGTCGCCAAAAGACATTCTTTTTTGAGCACAACTATCATTTATATAGCTTTAACCTGGATTACGACAAATATAACAAAGCGTTAGATCGTATCGAAAAAGAAGCGATTGATAATCCAAGCCTTGCTGATATGCATGACGAACAAAAACGTGAACAAGCTTTACGTGATGCTTCTGCTGTTCAAGAAGTTTGTAATCGATTAATTAAACCTATTTATTTCCAACGTAATGAAATCACTGATGAATCTTGGTATTTCGTTCAAGTCATGGGAAAAGAGGTTGATTTCAATATCACATTTACCTCAAGCATGATCAAAAATGCTGAAAAATTTAGTGATCGTTTGCTTGGTGTTTATGAAGGTGCATGGTGGACTGGATCTACTGCTCAATTGATCAATTACATCAAACCACGTACAGAAAATATAAAACGGGTCAATACCACAGATTTCATCGGTTATTCAAAAGAGTTCAAAACTTATATTTTCAATGATTATGCAGTCCATGACGGCAATATTGTTCATATCAATGAACATGACTATTTCAAAGTTAAACGTATGGAAGTTAAAACACTGGCACAAACACCATATATTGTCATAAACCCTAAACAAGAGTTTAAGCCATTCTGGTGGAAAGACTTTTATCGTGTCCGGGGTGATAAAGGTCTCATCGCTCTGGCGTGGTGGACAGGCTCTTACTTTGCCGAACAAATCCGCTCGATACATAGCTCATATCCATTTATCGAGATTATTGGCCAAGCGGGTGCAGGTAAATCACGCCTGATCGAATTTTTATGGAAACTCTCTGGCCGTAAAGATTACGAAGGCTTTGATGCCAACAAATCCACCAACGTGGCCATTTACCGTAACTTTGCCCAAATCGCCAATCTTCCAGTGGTACTCATCGAGGGCGACCGTAATGATGCCCAAGGCAATAGCGTCAAACAAGCCAAGTTCAGTTGGGATGAACTCAAAGATGCCTTTAACGGCCGTGCCATTCGCTCCAAAGGTTTAAAGACTGCGGGCAATGAAACCTATGAGCCACCTTTCCGTGGTGCCATCATGATTTCACAGAATAGTGCGATTGCAGCATCTGAAGCGATTTTGACTCGTACTTTACACTTAGCGTTTGATCGCAAAGGCCAGTCACTCGAAACCAAGCGTATTGTCGACTCACTCGACCGCATTGAGCTAGAAGATGCATGTACCTACATGACCCATTGTCTACGCAAAGAAAACGAGATCCTCAATACTTATCAGGAACGCTTAAAGAGCCTAGAAGATCAATATCACCATGTCGGCATTACCCATACCCGGATTGCACTTTGCCATGCCCAGATTGCAGCTTTAATTGAAGCGATCGCAGAGCATGTACTCAATGGCTATCTGGACTATGAAGAAGTCGCTTCAGCACAAACGATGCTCATGGATATGGCTCAAGCCAGAGTCGATCAGCTTAATGGTGATTGTCAGGAAGTGGAACAGTTCTGGGAAGCCTTTGAATATCTACAAAGTGGCAGATCTAGCGCATTTAGTCTGAACCACCATGATAACGATGCCCAAACCGTGGCCATCAATCTTAATGAAATTTATAAAGTGGCTGCCATGCAGTACCAGAAGCTGCCTGAAATTACCGTGATGAAAAATTTACTCAAATCATCACAACGCTACAAATTCATCGAATCTAACCGAGCTGTCAGCTCAAACAGATATCCAGCAGACAACGTGAAAAACCTCAATGCCGACAGTGAAATGCCCGACCGTCGTCGCACCGTCAAATGCTGGATTTTTTCCAACCCAAGTTATGGAGTTACACAAGCATGATTACACAAGAATTGCCTGAACTTGATCCAAACGAATTGCCATTCATTGATAAAGAACAACCACAACAGGAACTTAAAATTGGAGACAAAGTTGTTCGAGTGAATAAATCAACCAAACCTAAACTTTGGGAAATTCTTAGTGAAAGCAATGTCTTTATGAACAATTTTGTCTGTCATTGTAAAGATGAACTTCTTCAACACTTTCATAAATCAGAGCTAAGACTTGCATCATCCGAAGAGATCCAAGCGAGTCAACGTATCGATCATTAATTTTTATACCCTCAACTGAAGGAGAGAGCTATGCCAACACAACAAGACCTAGATTATGTAGGTCAAAAAATCATTGAAGTACTACGTGAAAAATTCCCAAATGACGCAGGATATGTCCAAGAAAAAATTGATCGATTGGCTCTCATGCCCAATAAATACGAAACCTTTTCATGGGCTTTAGGTCAACTCGACCATGAAAACCTATTTTTATTGTACGAAAAATTAGGCATGGATCTTAGAGGTCACAGATTTTACAGCCATTTATTTCAATGCCTTTAATTTAAGAACACATACAGAAGTTGCCGCTTCTGCATGTGTCACACAATCACCGGAGAGCAATTATGCAAAACGATTCTAACGTAGAAAACCAAGCAAGTGAAAAGTTTACATCTCAGTTAGCTAAAGACATGTTTAACAACAATGTTCATTTCAGCACTATTTTACATGTACCAACATTAAATGTTGCACACAGAGTTCCTGAAGGCTTTGAAGAATTTCTGGGGGATATGGACTCTAAAAACGCTACTGATTTGGTTGAGCAATATCCTCAATTAAAGGAGTTTATAGACAGCATAAATAAATACACTGACCGCGATTGGAATGAAGAACATGCCAATGATCTAGTTCTTAATCATAGCAACTTTGAATTTCTAGTAAATCTACATATAGCAATTCCAAGAGGCTTTAGTTTTACAGAAGATGGAAAGTTTCTCTCTTGTTCTATTGGTGGACATTACCGTTGCCAGTGGATTTTTGCTACCACGATGGTTGATGCAGCAAATCAAGCTATACGTCTAGCAATTGATATTCATGATATTGAGGAACAAAAGCCCGTAAAGAACAAGGCTTGGAGGGCAAAAATCATGTCTAAATATCACTGTAAATGTGGCGGTCTTATTCTTCCTGATTTTGATTCATTTAAGGTCAGTGATGAAGTCAACTGCATGATTGAAACAAGTAGACCAATCGGTGAAGGTCGCTTGAGTGTAAACCAACGAGCGTTTACTGGAAAAATCATCCGAATCGATGGCGATGTTTTTCAAATTAAAGCTAAAAATAAAACCTATGAGTTTCATCGTGGTGAATTTTCACCAATAGATGCACCGGGACCAATTGAATATTTTCGCCTAGGTAAATGCCGTTGTGAATTAGACCAAGAGAACAAACCATGAGAGGAGTCAACAAAGTCATACTGGTGGGTGTACTTGGAGCAAATCCAATTCCAAAACAATTTCAAAATGGTGGCAGCCATGCCCAGTTTTCCATTGCTACATCAGAAAAATGGCAAGACAAACAAACGGGAGAATGGCGTGAATCAACCGAGTGGCATCGCATTGTCGCCAACGGTCGACTGGGTGAAATCGCATGCCAATTTCTTAAGAAAGGTTCCAAGGTCTACATTGAAGGTTCACTGCATACACGTAAATGGACAGATCAAAATCACCAGGAACGATATATCACTGAAGTCAGAGCCAATAACTTTCAGTCACTTGATAGCGCACCACAAGCCAGTGCAGTATAAGGATAAACTATGACCATAAATATTGATTCTATTATTGAAAAAACGCTTCTTAAAATTATGAAGCAGATTGATGCAAAACCAATTATCCCTATCGATTGCCAGCTTTGGGATGAACAGGACATTGCCAATTATTTTAAATATTCACTTGATTACACCAAGCGACATATTATTAGCAATCACCATTTCCCACCGAGCCGAGAGTTGCCTACATCGGCGAGGAGTGACCGTACCGTGTCACGTTGGAAAGCTACTGATGTTATTTCATTCGGGATGGCATTTGACAAAACCAATGTGAAATACAATTAATCCAGAGCCACCGTAAGGTGGCTTTTTTAAGCCAGTAACCGGCTTAAACCAGTTGTTTGATTCAACTCATCCAGAATCTCATCATTGGTCGGGTTGTAATAGGTCAATGCCTGTTTTGGATCCTTCCAACCAAAAATCTTACACAAAGTCAGCGCATTTTTAATGCGTCTGGCCATAAGTGAAGCAGCTTCATGTCGTGAATCATGAAAAGTTAAATCTGCATTTTCCAAACCAGCCTGTTTACGGGCCTTTCTAAATAGTGCATCCCGTGAAGAATTGCTGACAGTAAAGACTTTAGGACTCCCCTTCCGATCAATTTTCATAGCCAATGACCACAAATGCAGTGCAAAATCATCCAAAGGAACCCTACGGGAGGATCCATTCTTCGTATCATCCAGTTGAACATAACGACTGGCCAAAACAATATCACGCGGTAAACGATTGACAATCTCTCCAGATCTCATACCCGTGGCCAAAGCAATCAACCAGATCAAAGCCACTTCCTGCATTTTGGTTTCTGGCACAGTACCTGGTTTATATTTCAATGCAATTAGCATTTTTTCTAGTTCGTGCTCTTCTACCCGACGTTCCCGGTTATCTGGCTTCTTTGGTTTTCGTATTTCCTGAACAGGATTAAAGTTAATCCACTTTTTATCCAGCTTGCACCAGTTAAAAAATGAGGATAACAACGAATAATCACGCAATACGGTCGATGCTTTTAACGGGCGTATAGATCTCTTGGTAACAGCATCTTCCCACTGCTTAATAAATTCACTCTTATACGTCTGGAGTGGCCAATCAACATTAGGCAACACTTCTTTAAAATACTCTATACGTTGGCGTTCTTTTTTGGCAGTCTTTTTAAATATTGAAACTTCATCGCTATAACGCTGTAGAGCTTCACGCAATGTAAGTACTACTTTGCTCTGTAAAGCTGCTTCTGTAGCAGCATTTAATATCAGATCTCGTTCAGCTGCTCTCCCCCAGTTCGTTGCATCAATTTTCTTATCAAATGTTTTTGTTTTACGAAGGCCTTCAAGTTCAACATCTGCCTTCCACTTTTTATTTGGTTTTTGATAAACCGAAATACTCATCTAAAACAACACTCCTTTTTTATGTAGACAGAACAGAGCTACAAAATCACTCTGCGGGTGGAAAACGGGTGGAAACTTATACCAAATAATCCCGAAAAATACCGTAAAAAAACACAAACCCCAGAAACGACAAAACCCCGAAACCTTTATATATCAAGGTTTCGGGGTTTATCTAAAATTCTGTTAAGAATCAATGGTCCCGAGGGTCGGACTCGAACCGACACGTTCTCTCGAACAGTGGATTTTGAGTCCACCGCGTCTACCAATTTCACCACCTCGGGAAGAGCATGATGCTGCTTTGTGATGCGTATATTATCTGATTTTAAAATCTTGTCAACGCTAAGATATTGAGTTTTGCTCACTTTTAGTACAAACAGTGAAAAATCATAAAAAAAGCGCGCTGCCCAATCGGTTTGAAAAGCTCTATACTATCGCCACGTTTTGGTTTGTACTCGAGTTATGCAACTTTCCGATTTCAATTTTGACCTGCCTGACGAGCTGATTGCCCGTTATCCACTTGAAATACGCTCCGCATCGCGTCTGCTTCATCTTGATGCGCTGGGTCAATATCACGACCATGCCTTTACCGACATTCTAGAGCTTCTCGATGAAGGTGACCTTTTGGTATTAAACGACACCAAGGTCATGAAAGCCCGACTCAAAGGCAAGCGCGCATCAGGTGGAGCAGTTGAGGTATTGGTAGAGCGTATGCTTGATAACCGGATTGCACATTGTCATATCAAATCCAGTAATTCACCTAAAGCTGGTGCAGAGCTATTTATTGGTGAAGATCAAGTCTCTGTCATTGTACAAGGCCGTCATGAAAATCTCTATGTGGTTGAATTTTCTCAGCCGATCTTGAGCGTGCTTGACCGTTATGGTCAATTGCCTATTCCGCCGTATTTTAACCGTGAAGCCGAAGCCATCGACACCGAACGTTATCAAACGGTGTTTCACAATCCAGATAAAATTGCCAGTGTGGCCGCACCTACCGCCAGCCTGCATTTCGATGAAACACTCTTGGCCAAGCTTGAAGCCAAAGGCATTCAAAAAACATTCGTGACCTTACATGTGGGTGCAGGTACCTTTTTACCGGTACGTACAGACGACATCAAAAATCACATTATGCACAGTGAATGGTGTGATGTACCTGAACATACCGCAGAATTGATTCGTCAGGTGCAAGCTCGTGGCAATAAAGTGATTGCTGTAGGGACAACGGCCACGCGTGCCTTGGAAAGTGCAGCACAGGCCAATGGCGGAAAAATCGGTGCATGGACAGGCGACACCCAGATCTTTATTTATCCGGGCTATCAATTTTGTGCGGTTGATCGCCTCATCACCAATTTCCATTTACCAGAATCGACCTTACTGATGCTGGTGTCGGCCTTATCAAATCGCGACAATATCTTAAATGCGTATGCACATGCTGTAGAAGCCCAATATCGCTTCTTTAGTTATGGTGATGCGATGCTGATTGATCGCGCAGCAACCCAAGTCAACTAACAAGTTTAATACTTTACGTTATATCTGTTTGACTCAAAAATGCCCGACATATCGTCGGGTATTTTTTATACCCAAGGCAACGCTTTTAGTGTTTTCGTTATCTTGTACATTTAGTAGTAGCACTCTCAGGACAAATCAAGGAAAATAGCCGCCTTTAAATAGGTTAATCAGCGAACTGTTTTTTCGCCTTGATTTGGAAAGTTGCATGAAGTTTGAAAAATTAGGTCAATCTGGCCGCGCCCGCCGTGGTCGTTTAACCCTTGCACACGGTGTGGTCGAAACACCTGTGTTTATGCCCGTTGGCACATACGGCACTGTAAAAGGTATGTTGCCGCGCGATATCGAAGAAATTCAAGCGCAAATTATTTTAGGCAACACCTTTCACCTGTACTTGCGTCCGGGCCTTGAGGTAATTAAAGAGCATGGTGGATTACATGAATTCATCAAGTGGGATAAACCGATTCTGACCGATTCAGGCGGCTTTCAGGTGTTTAGCCTTGGCGCGATGCGTAAAATCAAGGAAGAAGGTGTGACCTTCCGCTCACCGATTGACGGTTCAAAAGTGTTTTTGTCACCTGAGATTTCTATGGAAATCCAGCAAGTGCTCAATTCCGACATCGTGATGATTTTTGACGAATGCACGCCCTACCCAGCCACTCATGAAGAAGCGCAAAAATCGTTGCAGTTGTCTTTGCGCTGGGCCAAACGTTGTAAAACCCATCACCACGAACAACTTAATAATACCAATGCGCTATTTGGAATTATTCAGGGCGGTATGTATGAAGATCTGCGTGATGAATCCCTTAATGGTTTGCTCGAAATTGGATTTGATGGCTATGCCATTGGTGGGTTATCGGTAGGCGAACCGAAAGAAGAAATGATCAAGGTACTCGATTATCTGCCGGCTAAAATGCCAGAAGATAAGCCACGCTACCTAATGGGTGTGGGTAAACCGGAAGATATCGTTGAAGCGGTGCGCCGTGGTGTCGATATGTTTGACTGCGTAATGCCGACCCGTAATGCGCGTAACGGTCATTACTTTGTGACAGACGGTTTGGTGCGTATCCGCAACAGTAAATATCGTCATGATCAAAGCCCGCTCGATCCCCATTGCGATTGCTATACCTGCAAAAACTTTACCCGTGCCTACCTTTACCATCTTGAAAAATGTGGTGAAATGTTGGCATCAATGCTCGGTACAATTCACAACTTACGGTATTATCAACGCCTGACTCAAGGCATTCGTGATGCACTTGAGCAGGGTACCTTTGATGAGTTTGTCACCGACTTCTACACGCGTCGTGGTTTAGATGTACCACCCGCACCGGTGGATTAATTCATCAGAATTTGCGCTCAACAAAAAGACAAGGTAAATTGCAGAGCGAACTGGTATTTTTGTCATAATTTGACGCCCATTTTTTAACTTTAGGAAACCAAAATGAGCTTTTTAATTTCTACTGCTCATGCTGCAGATGCGGCGCCGCAAGGTCCAGGCATGATGGCTAACATATTGATGATTGTTGTATTTGTTGCAATCTTCTATTTCTTGATCTGGCGTCCTCAATCAAAACGTGCCAAAGAACATCGTACTTTGGTTGAAAGCCTAGGTGTGGGCAGCGAAGTTGTTTTTGCTGGTGGCTTAATGGGCCGTATCACCAAAATCGAAGGCGATTATGCTGTGGTTGAATTGAGCCGTGGCGTAGAAGTTAAAATCCAACGCGCTAGTGTGATTTCAGTTTTACCTGAAGGCACACTCAATAACCTTTAATCAAAAAGACAGTCGTGCACCCCGCACGACTTTTTCATTTTAAGAAGAAAGCGAATGCGTTACCCTGCATGGAAATATGTGCTGATCATTGTTGTTTTGATTATCAGCACTTTATACGCACTGCCAAGTTTGTATCCAGACGAGCCTGCTGTTCAGATTTCTGGTGCCAAAGCCGGTACTCAAATCGACCAGAGCATGGTGCAAAAAGCAGAGCAAATTTTAAAAACTGCCAACATCACCAGTCATGACAACAGCTTTGCCAACAATGCTGCCCTGTTACGTCTTAACTCATCGGAAGATCAGCTCAAGGCACAGGACGTATTGCGTCGTGATTTAGGCGACAACTATGTGGTGGCGTTAAACCTTGCCCCGACCACGCCAGAATGGCTTCAGAAAATTGGCGCCAAGCCAATGAAACTGGGCCTCGACTTACGTGGTGGCGTACACTTCTTGCTCGAAGTGGACATGAACAAGGCGATTGCGCAGCGCATGGAAACGTCGGTCAGTGATATTCGCCGCCAATTCCGCGACAACAATATCAAGTTCAATAGCTTATCGCTTAATAACAATGCGATTGTACTGCAATTTGCCAATAACGCAGATCGCGACACGGCTATGG
Organism: Acinetobacter sp. 243_ASPC; assembly: GCF_001054715.1. NCBI lineage: Bacteria > Pseudomonadati > Pseudomonadota > Gammaproteobacteria > Moraxellales > Moraxellaceae > Acinetobacter > Acinetobacter sp. 243_ASPC. The sequence continues at coordinate 88,681 of NZ_JVOR01000095.1, forward strand.
ACTTTTTACGTCGTAATGGCAACGAATACACACAACAGGCGGTCGCAACGGCAAGTGGTGCATCACTGCGTCTGAGCTACACCGATGCTCGTCGTCAGGAGATCGAGTCGTATGCGGTCAACCAAAACTTAACCACATTGCGTAACCGTATTAACGAGTTGGGCGTGGCTGAAGCTTTGGTTCAAACTCAAGGCAGCAACCGTATTGTGGTGGAATTACCTGGCGTTCAGGATACTGCTGAAGCCAAGCGTGTTCTAGGTCGTACGGCCAATCTTGAGTTCCGTTTGGTTGCCGATCAAAATGATCAATATATCGACCCGTATACCGGTAAATATAATGGTCAGCCATTGCCACCGGGCACAGAGTTGTTTGCCTATGAGTCACTCGACAGTGGTCGTCAGTTGTTGCTTAATCGCAACCGTATCTTGACCGGTGAACGTGTGCAAAACGCAAGTTCTGGCTTTAGTCAGGATACAGGCGGTGCCGAAGTGAATATCACGCTCGACAGCGCTGGCGGTAAGCTCATGGCAGATGCGACACGAAATGCAGTGGGTAAACGTATGGCGGTGTTGTTTATCGAAAATAAACAACGCGTCAGTTATGTGACGGATCCGGCAACTGGTGCACAAACCGAAGTGCGTACACCGTATACCGAATCGGTCATTATCAATGCCGCGACTGTTCAAGCTGTTTTGGGCTCACAGTTCCGAATTACTGGTCTCGATTCTCCTCAAGAAGCGGCTGAACTTGCGCTGATGCTTCGTGCGGGTGCGCTTGCAGCACCAATGTACTTTGTTGAAGAACGCGTGGTTGGTCCAAGCCTTGGTCAGGAAAATATCGACAAAGGGATTCTGTCTACTGAAGTCGGCTTCCTTCTGGTCGCGATCTGGATGGTGGTGTTCTTCCGCTTGTTTGGTTTGATTGCAAACTTTGCCCTCGTGTTTAACTTGGCAATGATTCTCACCGTAATGTCTTGGATTGGTGCCTCGCTCACCCTGCCGGGGATTGCCGGTATCGTCATTACCATCGGGATGGCGGTCGATGCGAACGTACTAATTTGTGAACGAATACGTGAAGAAATCAAATGGGGGGCTTCACCCAAGCAGGCCATTGTGGCCGGCTATGATCGTGCCTACAACACCATTTTTGACTCGAACTTAACCACATTTTTGGTGGCGTTCATTTTGTTTGCAATTGGTACAGGTCCAATCAAAGGTTTCGCAGTGACGCTGATGATTGGTATTGTCTGCTCGATGTTTACTGCCATTACCGTGACCCGTGCAATTGTACAGCTCATTTATGGCAAACGTCGTAACTTGAAAAAGTTGAGCATATAAGGAGATCGATGATGACTGATATGACTCAACCTAAACCCAAGCAGTATGGCCGTCCAGACAACGAGCGGGTAATTCCGTTTATGAAAATTGCCAAACCAGCGGCAATTTTCTCGGTCTTGCTCACCTTGGCCAGTATCTTCTTTATTGTAACCAAGGGCCTTAACCTCGGTTTGGACTTTACTGGCGGCGTTTCGGCAGAGCTGAATTATTCGCAACCGGTGAATCAGTCCGCTGTTTCACAAGCGCTTGATAAAGCCGGCTTTAAAGATGCTGTCGTACAAACACTTGGCAGTAATAAAGATCTGATCGTGCGTATGCCTGTACAAGATGATCTCAAAGTCGATGATCTTAGCAATGCGCTGACCAAGGCAGTGCAATTGCCAAATAACACGGCCATGGTACACAAGGTCGATGCTGTTGGCGGACAGGTGGGTAACGAGCTTTACCTACGCTCTGCTGGCGCTGTGGCTTTGGCATTGATTCTGATGCTGGTCTACGTGACCATTCGTTTTGAATTCAAGCTTGCGATGGGCGCCGTGATGTCGTTATTCCACGATATCATTATTATCATTGGTGCTTTCGCGCTGTTTCAATGGCAGTTCGATTTAACCGTGCTTGCGGCTGTTTTGGCGGTCATTGGTTTCTCACTGAACGATAACATCGTGGTATCAGACCGTATCCGTGAAAATTTCCGTAAGATTCGCGGTGCAACACCACGTGAAATTGTCGACATTGCATTGACCGAAACTCTCAGACGTACCATTCATACTTCCATGACCCTATTACTCGTGGTTCTTGCCATGATGTTCTTGGGTGGTGATGGCTTGAAATGGTTCTCTGTTGCAATGTTTGTAGGTGTCTTTGTCGGAACCTACTCTTCGATTTATATCGGAACAGCATTTGCACTGTGGCGTGGTCTGAACCGTCAAGACTTTGTGGTTCAAGTCAAACCTGAATTTGAAGATGATATTCCATAATCTTTAAATTTGAGTGTTATTAAAAATGCCAGCAATCTGCTGGCATTTTTTTTAATCAATACATTTAAGATTGTGTTTTGGTTTTGGCCTCGAAATCGAGCTGACGCTGGCGCTCTCGCCGATTAATCTGCTCAATCTTTTCGAGTACATACTGAATCGCATAGTAAAATCGGGCAAATAACATCATGACAAAAAAGGTATAAAATGCAGATAAGTCAAACTGGTCCGCATGCTGAAAAAATTTTTTATAACAGGCAGCCACCATCGAAATCACCATCATCGTGGCAAAAAAATAGTAAATAAATTGAATGTCTTTATCACGTATTTTTAATTTCATACTTATGGTCCAAAACGTTAACAACAATAAGAAAATTTAATTTTAAGAATGAAAAATTTGTATTTTTGGCAGAATGAATTGACCACATCCGATGTCTGAGCGCCATGCCACACACAGCATGGCGGCGCCAAGATCGAAGCACTGATAGGCAAAAACACCCAATCGATCATCTACGATTTGACCTTGATCAGAAGTGGGATGCATGTGCGTATTTAGAGTGTTTAAATCGAGTCGTATGCCCATACCATGCGCTTTTAAAATCGCTTCTTTGGTGGTCCATACCTTGAACCAATAACGCACATCCTCGTCTAAGGCTTTCCAGCATGCATACTCATCGGGATGAAAAGCATGCTGAGCCAAGGCATCGAAGCGGATTTTACGGTTCAAACTTTCGATATCTACACCGATATCTACCACGCGATCACTGATTGCCAAGGCATAGTCATCCTGACTGTGTGAATGATTAAACGCCAAGGTTGAATGGCGTAAATACGGTTTTCCGTGCGCGGTTACTGCATAATCTAGGGTATCGATTGATGTGTCTAAATGTCGGGCAATCTGCTGGTCGCGGTAGCCATAGATTTGCTCGCGTTTATACTGCTGATAATCACGTCTGGAAGCAAAATCGATCATTTCTGCCTGAACAATTGCCGAAAGCGGACACACATAAACCTGAATCTTTTTCAAAGCTCAAGCCTCAATCAGGTGTCTTGAGCCAAACACAGCTTGAGTATAGCAACGCGACATCAATGCATTCCCCCATTGACGGAAATAACCTGACGGGTGATGTAGGATGCCTCATCGGAGCATAAAAACCGAACCAGACTGGCCACTTCGTTGGCTTGACCTAAGCGTTGCATTGGGATCATGGCTAAAGCATGCGACTTGACCTCTTCTGTGACCATCTCGGTTTCGATCAGTCCTGGTGCCACACAATTGACGGTGATTTTACGTTTGGCCAGTTCAAGAGATAAGGCCTTGGTTGCACCAATCAGTCCTGCTTTGGCTGCACTATAGTTGACCTGCCCTCGATTGCCCATCACGCCCGAAACAGAAGACAACGTCACAATACGGCCGCCTTTTCTCAACTGAATCATCGGCATGATGATGGGTTTCAATACATTGTAAAAACCATCGAGCGAAGTAGAAATCACTTGATCCCAGTCATCATCTAGCAGTGCCGGAAAGGCTGCATCACGGGTCAAGCCAGCATTGAGCACCACCCCGTAAAAAGCGCCATGCTGTTCAATAAAGGCCTCAAGTTGTTGCTTAGTTCGTTCACGATCGGTCACATCAAACATTAAGACATCACTGCGACGTCCCAGCGCTCGAATCTCATCAGCAACGTGATTGGCTTCGTGAATGCGTGAACGCGCATGCACCACCACATCAAACCCCGCCTGTGCCAACGCCAACGCAATCGCTTTTCCAATGCCTCGACTTGATCCTGTGACTAAAATACGTTTGTTCATATTTGACTCTGCTCTGGCGTCATTGAAGGAGGTTCATATACGGTAAGAACGGCACAAATACGATACCCACCCTCATCAATACAACACTCAAATTGTCCTAGGCCATCATGTATCGACTGTTTCTCGACCCGAATGGTCAACTGTGTTCCCAAGGCAAAAAATGGCACAGGCAGATTCAGCTTACGTGTCCCGAGCAAAAATCCCACCTTGGGCCCTGCGCTGTTTAAATGACCCTGATAACCTGAAAATGCACTAATGGTTTGTGCCATTAGTTCAATACTGGTCCAGGTGGGTAGCCCTTGTGCAGTACAAAACATTAAGTCTGGCTGAATTTTTAAACTTGCCACCGCATACGTATCGGTGATTTCAATCAGATCATCCACCAACAGCATCGGTGCCTCATGCGGAATATACTGGCTGGCTTTTTCTTGTAGGATCATTTTAGGCACCGTCCAAAAATCAAACTGACATTGCTGCCACCAAAAGCAAAGGAATTACTCATCACATAATTCAAAGTATGCGCATGATCATTAGCCATCACATAGCGCTGATCATTGAGTTCAGGGTCTAAGCCCGTATGTTGTTGATGGAGAGGCAGCCACGACTGATCAAGCAATACGTGCTGACAAATAAATGCTTCAATCGCGCCCGCAGCACCTAAACAGTGTCCAGTACGATGTTTGGTGCTACTCAGTTGAGGGCCTTGTTTGCCAAAAACTTGACGCACTGCTTTGATTTCCATCTGGTCATTTTGCGGGGTTGCTGTGCCATGTAAATTCAGATAATCAATTTGTTCAGGCAAAATACCTGCTGTATCAAGTGCGCGCTGCATAGCCTGTGCTGCTCCAACACCCTCTGGGTGCGGTGCAGAAATATGCCAAGCATCCATCGATTCACCTACACCTACCAGCATAATCGGGGCCGACTCACGGGTGAGTAAAAATAGCCCCGCTGCTTCTCCAATATTGATTCCATCACGCTTATCACCACAGGGCTGACAAATCTCGCGTGAAAGACTTTCTAAACTGTTAAAGCCATTTAAAGTGAGTCGGCAAAGCGTATCGACCCCACCCACCAGCACTGCATCGACCAATCCAGCTTGAAGCAAGCGCTGGCCGGAAATAAAAGCTTTGGCACTCGATGAACATGCTGTTGAAATGGTATAGGCAGGTCCTTGCCAGCCCAAATAGGCACGCAATCCTTTTGCCAATGCATTCATTTGTTGTTTGTGATGATTAATTTTGGCATGCGGCTGATCATGAAAATGGGCGGTAAAGAGTGCCTCATTATCGGAAATACCAGACGTTGATGTTCCCACAACCACTGCCAATCGCGTTGAATCTAAGTGCGCTGTCATTTGACGAAGTGGCTTTTCAATTTGCTGTAATGCGGTAACAGCAAACCTAAGGTTACGTGATTGCCATTTTTCACATTCAGGTGGTAAATGCTCAACCATTTCACCGGTATAAGCACCCACCCAGACCTCGCGCTCTACAAGTAGATCCGAACGGAGGCTTAAACTCGGCGCAACATCCGAGCAGCCTAATTGTGTGCGCAGTTGACTCGGCTGGTCGCCCAATGCCGACAGGCTGGCACTCAGTTGTATCCCAACGGCAGCAGCATGGTGATGTTGATCTTGCATAATGATGGTTCTAGTTGGATTCTAAAGTGTTTTCAATAGATGAAAAGGTCATATGATACGGCACCTGAATATTATCAAGGTCGATCGTGTCGGAGCTGTGCCGAAGATTCAATACTTTTTGATTTTGAATATAAACGTCTTGGCCAGTTGCGGTGGGTTTTACCGTTATCGTAGCGTTTGATTGCTTGGTAAAATCAGGATAAGTGGCCACCAGAATATCGCGGACTAAAAATTCAAATGGCAACAGTCGCATTTCATCAATTCGCTGCTTCACGATCACCCGACGACCATCGTAGTCCACATCAAATAGTTGCTGTCCTGTCAAGGTCAATGCCACCATTTGCAATGCTTCGCCTTGCTGACGCTGATACAGCAAAAAACTAAACTGCTTGCTGCGCCAACGGACATCGACCTGATCCTGTCGGACGTAATCGCGATGTTGTTGCTGTAGTTGTGCCCACTGTGGCTGCGGCAATCCAGGTGCTTTGGGCGTAAAGCTTTGACATGCACTCAGCACCGCCATGATTGCGCCAATCACCATCCATCGTCCGCATGCTTTTAAATACATCGGCATGACTTATACGGCCTCCTGACGACAATATTCAGCCAAGTTACTCAAACGCCGTTTGGCATTTTTATGCATTGGATTCTTCATGTCCCAAGCGTAACCTGCCAATAATGAGGCAATCATGCGCTCAATCTCGTGATTTTTTTTGCTAGAAAATACGACATCCTGAAATTCACCTGAATACCATGCCTCGACATAGGCACGAAATACACTGATCCCCTCACGCAGCGGTTTTTCATACTCGTTCAGCCAATCGATACACTCACCTTGTAAATGACGCACAACCAAAGGCACCGCCAAACTCGATGATTTCATGGCAATGGTGACTCCCGACGAAAAAACCGGATCGAGAAACTCGCCTGCATTGCCAAGCAGTGCATAATTGGACTGGGCCAAATGTTTCACATTGGCGGAATATCCGGTCAGGCTATTTACAGGCATATCGAACTTCGCCTGCGCAAGAACCTTCGACAAACTCTGGTCATCGGCTAGAATGCGGCGCAATAAAGGTTCAGGTTGATCTTGCGCAGGATCATGGCTTAGGTATGTTTCAAAAAAGTCATGTTCGGCCACCACCCCAAAAGAGCTGCGGCCATCCGCAAAGGGAATTAGCCAGTACCAAGCACGGCGGTCTTTATCATGCACTGTAATTAAAATCTTTTGACGATCAAAGGCAGGGTTATCGCCTATGCCATCTTCAATATGGGTAAACAATGCCCGACGAACCGGAAAGTTCGACGGCGACTCCAAATCAAGCAATTTTGGCAGCACGCGACCAAAACCACTGGCATCGAGTAAAAATTTGGCCTGAATTTGATAGCTTTGTCCATCTTCGCTGCGCACGGTCACGCACGGCTCTTTTGAGTCGACATTGACGCTGAGCACATCGTGTCCAAAGCGCAGATCAGCACCCAATTGTTGGGCTTGCTGCGCTAAAAGATGATCAAAGTCGCTGCGACGAACTTGCCATGTGGTGCTTGGGCCATCACTAAATTTATCGGTGAAATCATAGAAACTACGTTCGGTTCCACGTAAAAAAGCGGCGCCATTCTTAAACTGAAAAGCGCAGGGTTCAACATGTGCTCGAATGGTCTCCAGCAGCCCTGCTTCTTCTAAAAACACCATACACTGCGGCAGTAGAGATTCGCCTATGGAAAAGCGCGGGAAATGCTGTTTCTCTAGCACTAGCACATTAAGGCCATGCTGGCGCAGCAATGCAGCGGCCGAGCTTCCCGCCGGGCCAGCACCAATAATCACCACATCGGTGTATTCATTCGAGTGTTTTAAACTAGATGGCTGCATACGACACATGACCTGTAAATTTTAGTTATTGGACGGATAATGTGAAATCACCTGATGCGCTTCATCGGCTTTGGTAAATAGCGTCGCATATACAAAGGAAAAAATGACGCCAAACAAAACCGTCAGACCAAAACAATGAATTGCATAGGTATTGCTTAATGATAATAAACCAAAACCGAGCAAAGTCGACATCATACACAAGAATAATGCCATCCCCACGACCTGTGGATGATCGTGACCGTGACGATAGAAAATGGCATAGTCCACACCGATTCCAACAATCAAAAAGGTGGCCATAATACTAAACAGATTGATCTCGACACCAAGCCATGCCTGAATTGCAAAAGTCGTCAGTAAGGCCAGCGATACAGGCATCACCAGTGGAACAATCGACCTTGGCCCATAAATAGCGCCCAATCCAACTGCCAAAGCGATCAATGCGTAAAACAGCAAGTGCTGTGCCTGTATGCGGTGTTGTTGGAATAAATCTGATAATTCTTGTACGGGCTGCTGCAAAATAATCTGATTATTTTCTAGCGCACGTAATGAACTACTGTCCTGAATACCACTTAGCATGACCAGTCGTTCGGTCGGACTCACCTGCAAAAATGCCAGTGGATGCTCGCTAAATGCGTCTAAGGTCAGCGCAGGTGTCTTTCCAAGCTGTTGCTGCCAACGTTGCAACGTCTCCAGCGGCAAACCCAGCGCTGTTGCGTATTGTGCCAATTCAGTTGCTGGGATTGTTTTGAGCATTGCTATATGTTGCTGTTGCTGCGCTACCGTTGGAATCCATTGTCCGAGTGCCTGCACACCAGTCAACTGCCCTTTTGCCTGTAACTGGGCAAGCTGCCCCAGCAAATGCTGTTCGTTTTGTTGCATATGCTCGGGTGTATCACCGCGCACAATAAAATACTCACTGCCTTGCTGTCCGGTAAAGCGACTACGCACATAGTGATCTTCCTGCTTAAGCACCTGATCCATGCTTTGCAAGTTGCGAATGTCATCATTAGGTTTTAAAAACAACAGACTGACACCACCAATTACAACAATCGAAAGCAGCGTCAGGTAGCGTACGCGTGTGTGCTGCAAGAACCAGACACGCACTTTGCCCACCCATGCCAAATGTCGAATAGCTGCTTCGGCATGCAATGGAGGCAATCGAGGCAATAGCAAAATGCTGGTGATCCACGCCGAGACCAGCCCCACAATAGAAAACACGGCAATCTGGCGAAAGCCCGGAAATGGCGTAATACTTAAAAACAGATAGGCCACCACAGTGGTCATAAGCCCCATAAACAAGCTGGGCAATAGCGGTTTTAAAACGGCAAATCCATTGAGCTTGCGATGTTGTGACTGCATCGCCATAAAGTAAAAAGAAAAATCGACACATACCCCGATCAAACTTGCGCCGAATACCAAGGTCATCAGATGTATTTCAGAAAAAATCCAGTGAGTGACAGCAAAAGCCACCAAACTGCCTGTAGTGACGGCAATAAACTCGGTAAGGAGTGGGCGAAGTGAACGAAAGCCAAACCAGACCAGAAACACCAATCCCAGCGTAGAGCCTAGACCAATCGTGGAAATTTCCTGCTTGGCCGACTGGGTACCATAATTGGCAAACAGCAACGTACCTGTCCAGTGACTGGTCACCTGCATGCGATTCAACTGTTGCCGAGTCGTATCGATCCATGCCGATACTTGCTCTTGATAGTCGATATTGTACGGGCTTTTGCTCAGATTCAAGGTAAATAAGCGAGAGATTTTTCCCTGCTCATGCAGCGTGGCAAAACCATTTTCCAGTTCAATATTGCTGCTTTGCAGGTGCTGTGCATTGGCCATCAGATAGCGACTAAACAGCATGAATGGATCTTGGGTTAGTCCTTCTGCTGTCACGGGCATACCCGGCGTCATCAATTGCAGCAAACTTTTTTCGGTCAGTGCGGCATAGTCCTGCTTTTGTAGCAGGGCTTGATCCTCTGGGCTAAGCAGGCCATCACGATGCTGGTACATCACTCGACCAATCTGCTCTAAGTCGGCTTGAGGCTTTAAGGGTGTAAACAACGGATTATGCTGTAATGACTGCTGTAAACTTTGCGTAGCCTGCTGCATCTGCGCGGGTGTCTTGGCATCGAGCACTAAAAATACGGTCTGGTTGAGCTGCCCCGCGACATACTGCTGCGTACGTTCTAACTGGGCATCCTGACTGAGTTTTGGCAGTAAGGCAAAAACATTGGTTTGAATATGAATGTCTTTTTTTAACCATGCAACACCCAAGATTAGGCTAATGACCAGTAAGATCATGAGCCATACCAAGCCGAGCTTATTTTGCCAATTGGAAAAGTGCATTTTCATGAGCAGTGAGTGTCGCAGGTTGGGCGCGTTGTTGGCTAAAATTCAGAACAGTGCTGTTATTGCCTTTTTCAACAATCACGATTTGGTTAATAAATTGCTGACCATTTAAATCTACTTGTGAAAAAAGCTTTTTAAATAAAGTACTTTTTGGCGTCATTTGAATCGACCAGCCTTGTGGATTGATCTTGGCCTGCGTCACATTAAAGTGCTGATCCAATACTGCTGGATTACCCGACATCAATTGTAAAAACAATGTCGCCACAGAACCATAAGGTGATTTGGCCACATCTAACTGACTCATGCTTTTACTGGTTTTTTGAATCAGTTTGGTCGGCGTGACCACAATATCGGCTTGTACAGGACGCTGTAACTGCCACAGCACACCGCTGTTTTTTGAAAATACGAGCTGACCTGTTGAAACAAAAGTTTTATTTAACGACGCCAGCTTCTTTTTTTGCTCAAAATCAGCACGTACTGTCGAGGTTTGTGCCAGTTGTTTAAAGATCTGGTTTACCTCAGGCGATGCAGCATGCGCATTGTTGAAAAGAACGATACCCAATAACAATGCACTCAAAACCGCCATCACGGCGCTGTGCCAGCGATGTGCCACATGACCAAAATGCTGTGTACTCATGCTTATGACTCCTTTAAAGGATGGAAGTCGGCCCATGCATTCAAACGCTCGAACAAGATTTTGGGCGACTGAAAACACATGGCTTTGCTCTGGATATCCACTGCCACTTGTGTCGTATAGCCTTTGGTTAGACGTTGACCTGTTTCATTGTCGAAGATCACATACTCGATTTTCAAACGAGTCTCCCATTCTTTTAAAATGGCGCGAACCCGAATTTTTTGCTGAAACTGAATGCCTTGCACATATTTGACATGACTTTCAATCACTGGCCAGAGATAGCCCGAGGCTTGCATTTGCCGATAGTTATAATCAAATTGATCCAACAATTTACAGCGCGCAATTTCGAAGTATTTCAAATAATAGCCGTGCCAGACCACATTCATGGCATCCACATCGTGAAAAGGCACTTCAATGATAACCTCAGCCTGCATATTGCTGCTCCTGTTGCTGCATCCAAGATGTATTGGACAATTCAAAGTTGGCGAAACGATCAACAATCTGTTGCAGTTCGGTTTGCAATGGTCGGTCTTCAATGAGTAAATCAAATGAGGCTAAGGTCCAATCGCGAAATGAGCCCAATACAGGGCTAATCTGAGCCGAACGTCCTTTTAAATGCAGTGCTTGTACACTGGCACAGCACAGCGCTGCCATCACCTGCTCGGTTAATGCAATCACACGGCTTGCATCTCGGGCGGCAATGGTGCCCATACTGACTTTATCTTGGTTATGACATTCGGTAGAACGAGAAAAAATTGAAGCCGACAATGTATGTTTTAGGGCTTCTGCAGTCCAAGCAGATACGGCAATCTGAACCGCTTTAAAGCCATGATTGAGCGGCAAACGCTCTGCTGTGGCACCCGTTAGATTACGCGGTAGGCCGTGATTCATTTTATGATCGACCAATTGCGCCAGCTGACGATCCATCAAATCGGCCAGATTGGCCACCATGATTTTCATGCTGTCCATGGCCTGTGCAATATGCCCGCCATAGAAATGACCGCCGTGCAAGACCCGTAACTGATCGGGATCAATCAACGGATTGTCATTGCTTGAATTGAGTTCATTTTCGATAAATTGACGTAGCCAGACTTTTGAATCTTCAAATACACCAATCACATGAGGCGCACAACGTAGCGAGTAACGATCTTGCAGACGCGGACTTTGCGCCGCTGTTTGAGCCGCCTCGTTAAGCCACGTACGCAATTGTGCCGCGATTTTTTGCTGACCCGGATGCGGTTTTTGAGCAAATAAAACTTCATCAAAATGGCTAGGATTACCGTCGAGTGCGACCACATTCAGTGCAGTGACTAAAGTCGCCGCCGTACTCAATTGTGCTGCACGCATATAATTCAGACAGGCCAGCGCGGTCATGACCGCCGTTCCGTTCATCAGTGCCAACCCCTCTTTAGGGCGTAACACCAACGGCTGTATGCCTTTTGCACGATACACATCGGCCACAGGCACGATTTCACCCTGATAATAGACTTCACGTTCGCCAATCAGGGTTGCAGCAATATAAGACAGCGGTGTCAGATCACCACTTGCGCCTACCGAGCCTTCCGAGGGAATAACTGGAATAATATTTTCATTGAGCATCCATGTGAGACGTTCAAGCAGCGTTAGTGATACGCCCGAAAAGCCGCGTGCCAATGAGCATAAGCGCACCAAGACCACCGCACGGGCACTCACCAGATCCAGATTTTGCCCTAGTCCGCAGCCGTGAAAGCGTGACAAATGTAGCGGCAACTCATGCACCTGATGTGCAGGCACATTGACCAAGCAAGAATCACCATAACCTGTGGTCACACCATAGATAACACCATCTCGTTGCAGCAAGTCATCCAGAAAGTCTGCTCCACGCTGGATACGCCCGCGCCACTCGGCATCGTTCGGCAAGGCCACCATGGCCCCCGCATGTGCAACCTGAACCACGTCTTCAATCTGAAGTGGCTGTAGTCCAACGGTAATGGGTGTGCTGGCTGCGATCTTCAAATTATTTGTTCCAAAAATGATAAAAGTTAAACCATTGATACGGTGCGCGTAGGCAATGCTGCTCTAATAATGCAACATAGCGCCCTGTGACCTGTTGCATGGCGTGCAGACGATCTTTTCGAGGTAAATTGACGACATCAGCAATCTTATGCACATGTACTTCAAACTGCTGCTGATGTCGATAACAAAACACGGCTAAAACCGGTACCTTGAGTAAGCTGGCCAGTATCCAAGCGCCTTGTGGCCATGTGGCTTCACGCCCTAAAAATGCAAGATGCTGAACGCGATCTGAATCTACAGGCGTTCGATCTGCCGCAATAATCACCCATTCCCCTTGTTTGAGTTTTTCTTCAAGTAAAATGGCGGTTTCAAGCCCAAGTTCATCGACTGAAATTAGATTGACATCGACCTGATCATTGAGACGTTTTAAAAAGCGATTAAATTCAGTGGCATTTTTTTGATACACCAAAATCGTGACTTTCTGCGGATGCTCCGCTTTAATGGCTCGAAATAATTCGATATTACCAAAGTGAGACACCACCATTAAGGTGCCTTTTTGGTAGGCTTCACGAAAATGCTGATCACCAAATAGCTTTAATTTTTGTTCGGAAACATCGCCCAGCCAGCCTTCCATTTTATCTAAAATACATTCGCCGAAATTCATAAAATGACGGTAGCTGTGTAGCCATGAAGGCGCCGAAATAAAGGGCGAACGCGCATCAGCAAACTGGTGTAATTGCCTTAAATAAGCCAGCGATGCCTGACGTGCAGTCACCGCAAACAGCCAGTACCACGCGATCACGATAAGCATCAATTTGCGGCAGAGCCAGCGCCCGCCCAAGCGATAAAAATACAGCACGACCATCAGCAGGCTTGAACTGCCACGCTCTCGGATTTTGCTCCAATCTTGTGTCGGCTGCTGCATATTTAGCCCTTAATTTTTTGTTTCAACAATCGTGGTAAGCGCTTGAGCATACCGCCCACCAAGCGAATATGTGCCTGCGTCACCCCAATATTGTCACGCAACAAATGATAGTGCGAGATTCCATCATCAGGATAAATCACTGGCGTTGGTACATTAATAAAATGCAGATTTTCCCATTTGAGACGTACTAAAATTTCGGTATCGAAGCCCATACGCGGTTGGAACTTGCTTGCTTGAATCAGTTTAAGGGTGGGTGCCAGCGGATAAACGCGAAAACCACACATACTGTCTTTAATCTCAAACGATAAACTTTGAATCCAGACCAAAATATGCGTCAGATAACGTCCATACAAACGTTCTTTCGGGATGGAGTCATCAAATATAGGCTGCCCGATAATCACGCGATCGGGATATTGCTGCGAGACCGTCAGAAATTTTTCAATATCATCCCAGTGGTGTTGGCCATCGCAATCGATTTGTAAGGCATGGGTCAGGCCCAACTGATCGGCATAGATCAGGCCTGTGATGACGGCCTGCCCTTTGCCCTGATTATATGGATGCTCGAGCAGATGAACCTTGATGTATTTCTGATCCAGCTCACGCATCTTTTGGGTACAATGGGCATCACTGCCGTCATTAATCAAAATGATCTGCAAATCGAATTGATCAAGCGTGGCCACGAGCTGATCCAAATGGTGCGGATGATTAAACACAGGAACAATAAAACCATAATTCGTCATGTTAAACATCCTGACCCAAATCTGTTTCGATAAAGCTTAAACGTCCAGTGGCCATGCTGGTTTGATCTTGAGCAAATGTATAGCTGATCTTGTTGGCCTTACGTATCAGCGTTAACTCAACAATAGAATATGGCAAAATTGCCTGCTGAAATTTCACTTGTTCATAACCATTGCACCACACCAAATCTGGCCAAATCTCCCGAGCAAAGGCTTCGGCACAGCCAATTAAGGCCACGCCCGGATAAACGGGTTGATTTGGAAAATGCCCTTTAAAGCATTCCAGTTCTGGCACAAATTCCAGCCGATAACGCCAAGCCTCATCGCATGATAGGCGCTGAAGCATCACGGGCTGCTGCATCGGCTCAAAAAGCCGCTTTAAATACCGATGATCGAGCTTGGACTGCGTATTGTTTGGCAGCTCTGTTAAAAAGCGCCACAAACGTGGAATTGCAATAGGCTCCAGCGCCTCTTGCAATGCCTGTTTAATTTTTACCACCCAGTGCTGCTTGCCTTCGGTGCTCAACTGTTGATGTGCTTCGTCATGCAACACCACAATACAGGCCAGCAACTGACGCTGCTGACGATCGATCAATAATGCATGGCACTGCTTGACCCATGGTAATGTGGCAATCGTCTGCTCAATGGCATCTAAACTCAGACGTTTCTCTTCAAGTTTAATCAATCGGTCGGCACGTCCGCCCAAATGAAAGCCATGCCCCAAATGATCCGAATCTGCCCATACGGCTAAATCACCCGTGATGATCCAGTCATCGGTATGCGCATGCGCGGTTTGCACCATTAAATGTTGCTGATCGATACGAATCTGAACATCTTCAAATGCCCGCCATGGGTGCAAATCCTGATCCCGAAAGGCAATCCCACCGGTTTCAGAACTCCCCAGAATTTCAGTAATCGTAAAATCGACCTGTGCACGCACACCATCATCGAGTTTGCCTCCCGATGAAAAGACGATCTCGTTACGACTCAAGGTGTGATCTGCAGGCCATCGCTTGAGCAATGCAGGGCTTGAAATCAATATATTCGCGATTCCCTGCGCAGCAAAAGCATTCTGAACAGCAAGGATTTCTTCAGGAAATGTCAATTGCGGCGCATAGAAACTTCGTCCACCGACCAAGGGCCAAAGTACTTTAAACAGCAGGCCATAAATATGCTGATGGCTAACTGTTGCCAAGCTGACGGCCGTAGGCGAAATTGCAAATGTTGCATGAAGCCCGATTACCTCAAGCAGCAATTGCTCGAGCGTTCGTGCAATGAGCTTTGGCTCTCCGGTCGAACCCGAGGTATAAAAATCAATTTGAGCCCGAGCAGCAAAATTCGGACGAACATCCAATACGAGCGGCGCAAGAGTACGGTCAACTTCCTGACGACTTAAAAAATAAATCGATTCAGCTTTAAATTGCTGTTCAAGCTGCGCCACTTTGTGTGGCGGCAAACGTAAATGTTTTCCAGCCTGCAAAGCGGCAAAGAAAAGCACCAGAAAGTCATAGCTGTCTTGTTCCCAGAGCGCCCAAACAGGCTCGATCCGCTGGGCAATCCAGGCGGCTTGCTCAGCCACATCCTGCCAGAAATCGGCAAATGATATGGGGTGTAAGTCTCGGTTAAAGGCCAGAGGCAAAGTTGACGCTATACGCTGGCTTAAAAGATCATTCATTATTGTGCTGCAAACGCTGGTGGCGTTTTCTTAAAATAAATTCGCCAATTAATAAAATTCCCATGAGGACATAGGAAATAAAACCATTATAAAGTACCCAGATTTCGGTGGATGCATACACAATGGTCCACCATGAAATGGCCGCATTGAGAATAAAAAAACCACACCATACAAAGGTCACTCGACGCGTCCACTGTACGCCCGAGGCTGGCAAGTCAGGCTGCATGATTCGGGCAAAACGTTCAATCATGGAAGGTGGGCGCCACAAGGTCGATGCAAAAATGGCAAAGGCCCCCAGACTGGTCAATACAGGATAGACTTTTAGCCACATATGGTCATTAAACAAGACGCTCATGGCACCACACACCACAGTAAATAGACTGAGAGGCCATAAAAAAGCGCTACTTTTGACCAGTAAACGTAGTAAACCAAGCGCAATCAGCATAATACTGACTGCCATAAAGCTGCCCCGGGCCAGACTCCAGCCCACCAAAAAGGGATAGGCCACAAACATAAGGGCAATCAACACCTGCATTAATTTTTGCATGGATGGGCGATTCCTATTTCATATTTGTGGATGAGTCCACTTCGATATCGACCAATGTCACCAGCATGAATGTTTATCACCATCATGCAGTCGCCCCGTGCGTATCACTCATATCCGTCAGGCTTTTTGCTGACTTTCAACCAAAGCCACCAAGCTCTGGATCGAACGAAAATGCTGTTTGGTTTCATCCGATTCAGCATTCAAATGAATGTTGTAGCGTTTTTTAAGGGCCAAACCCAGCTCCAAGGCATCAATAGAATCGAGCCCCAAGCCTTCACCAAAAAGCGGTGCAGTATCATCAATGTCAGCGGCTTGAATATCTTCCAATGCCAATACATCAATGATCATTTGTTTTAATTCATTCGCAAGATTGCTCATGTAAATCACTCATACCAAAAATCTGACCGATACCGATTGAAAGCGTAAACACATCTAAATGCGACACTTAAACCAGCGAAAAAAGTTGAAAACTGTCTTGTTGATCGAGAATGTTCAACCCATCACGCGACCTTCTTGCATTTTTGTTAAATTGACAGGCCCACGTCGCACCATTATAGCCTGCATTTATCGATTCGCGTGTACTGCGATGCAGTTTTGATGCGTCACAATTTGCCATCATCCGTGAAACGTTCGGGAATATTGTGCGATAAACGTGGAACACAATCATGAATAAATTGATGAGATCTTGCATCAGAAATGTAATCAGGCCAACACGCTGCACCATCGAGATAAATGCTACTACTTCAGCTTGTGCCAGCCGCGCCATGCGTGTTGTTCCGATGCATTCCAAAACGCATAAAAGCCAAGTGCTTCTATTTCCTGCGAAGAGATTAATCCTTCAAGCGATAAATTTGGCGCCTCCAAGCTGACCACTGCCGACATGGCAAAGGCGTCAAATGTCACTTTATCATCGTAAATCTCTGGCAATGGCTCTTCGTAAAACACCACCATAACGCGTTTTACCTGTGGTTGTGTTTTTAAAATGGCGTAGGCTTCAATCATGGCTTTCGACCATGAGCAGCTTAAGCTCGTCGAAATAGTGTCATCTTGACATAAAATCGAATATAGGCCGCCAATGGCATTATGAACCGATGTTGAAAACTGCGTGGGTGATGGGGTCTGGTCGGTCAACACATCTTTTAAGATGCCATAGGTTTTGGTTTCATCGCCATAACATGAGGCCCAGACAATATAGTCGATTGCTTGCTCATTCACGGTCTCGATGGCCACATTTAAGGCCAGCTTGGCCAATGCCGAAAGTCTCCGACGCTGCATGGCGGGTACAGATTCTAAAGCACTTAGCCCCTCACCAGCATAACAATGTCGTAAAGAAGAAAGATGAAGTTTGAGCATGTAAAATTTCAGCCTATTTTCATTATTGTGTTGAAACCGCACGAATTATAGCATTAGTCAATTCAGTAAAAACAAACGCTAAAGGCGATGCATGAGGATGCATCCACACAAACACGCAATAAAAAACCCCGAACATGTTCGGGGTTTCTCGATTGAGCAATTAACGCTTAAATTTCTTCTCGGCTTTCTTGAACTTCTGTACATAACGACGACGACGAGCAGCCACACGTTCATCGACTTGCGATTTACGCCCTTCAAATGGGTTTTCAGAGGTTTTAAAGTCGATGCGAACAGGTGTACCCTCAAGCTTGTATACTTTACGGAATACATTTTCGAGGTAACGGCGATAATCCGCTGGTGTTTTATCAACCTTGTTTCCGTGAATCACAATCGTTGGTGGATTTTGTCCGCCCATATGCGCATAACGCATCTTGATACGACGACCGCTCACCATTGGAGGTTGATGCGCTTCGGTGGCATCATTCAAAATCTGGGTCAGTTTGGCTGGTGAAACTTTCAGATTTGCCGACTCGTAAGCACGGTGAATTGATGGATACAGCTCACCAACACCTGTGCCATGTAAAGCAGAGATCAAGTGAATTTTTGCCCATGGAATAAAGTCAAAACGGCGCTCGACATCAAGCTTACATTGCTTGCGGTCATACTCGGTCATGTTATCCCATTTATTAATGGCAATCACCATGGCACGTCCAGCTTCAAGCGCATAACCGATCAAGTGCAAGTCTTGCTCGACAATGCCTTCACGCGCATCGACCACCACCACAACCACATGCGCATCTTTCATGGCTTGTAGCGTCTTAACGACCGAGAATTTCTCAATCATTTCATCGACTTTACCCTTACGACGCACACCCGCAGTGTCGATCAGCGTATATTGACGTCCATCACGCTCAAATGGAATATAAATCGAGTCACGCGTTGTGCCTGGCTGGTCAAATGCCACTACACGCTCTTCACCTAACAGGCGATTGACCAAGGTCGATTTACCCACATTCGGGCGACCAATAATCGCCAAACGCAAGCCTGTGGCTTTGTCGTGTTCTTCAGGATTTTCATCTTCAGGCACATCTACCAGTACATCTTCAAGCATTTGTGCCACGCCACGACCATGGCTGGCCGCCACATGTAACGGCTCACCAAAGCCAAGTTTGTAAAACTCAACCACAGCGGCTTCTGCATGTACTCCGTCTACTTTGTTGGCTACAAGGTAGACTTTTTTACCTAAACTACGGATTTCACGTGCGATTTGCTCATCCGATGCCAACAGACCTGCACGGGCATCGACCACAAAAATGATGATGTCTGCTTCATGAATGGCTGTTTTGGATTGTTCAGCCATGTAGGCATCAATGCCCGCCTCACCCTCACCAATACCACCGGTATCGACAACAATAAATGATTTATTTTGGTAAACCGCATCACCATATTTACGGTCACGGGTAAGCCCTGCAAAATCAGCCACGAGTGCATCACGACTCTTGGTAATCTGGTTAAACAATGTTGATTTTCCGACATTCGGACGACCAATGAGCGCAATAACGGGTTTCATAGAGTAACCTTTTTCAAGATCTGCCATCTCTCATGGCATCTGCATCAGAAACGATAAATAAGGAAGACAAAAGGCCAGAGGCCCAAATAAAAATACGGGGTTTTGAATGGTTTAGTATTCAAAATACCCCGATGAATTTGATAAGCGTTTCGCCGAGCGGCTAGTTTAACACAAGCTGAGGAAAAATTAACGTACTTCCCAGATGGTTAAGGCACCTTTTGCGGTAGAGGTATATAAATGACCGTCTACTACACGCAGCGAACTGACTTCTCCACGTGTTTTGGCACGCCCGATGAGCTGACCAGAATTTGGATTGATCAAATGGATCACGCCATCTAGATCACCCACCACCAAGTCTTTTCCGAGCATAACAGGATTACTTAACTGACGATTGAGCAATACATCACTTTCCCAGAGCTTCGAACCTGTACCTAAATCAAAGGCACTGAGTTTACCGTCACTTTGCGAAATAAACACTTTGTTGTCATAGACAGCCGGGCGCTTGTTACTGCTTGAGTCCTGATTCCATACCACACTCAAATTAGTGAGGTCGGTAACCGTTACTTGACCTTGATAACTCACCGTCACCAAATATTGGCCAGAAACGACCGGATCACCATCGATGTCGATCAGGCGCTGTACGTCAGAACGTCCTTCACTTACAGCAACGCGGCGCTGAAAACGTGGAATACCGCTGATGACGTCAATACCATAAACATAGCCGTTGGCACTGGCTGCAACAACTGTACGGTCGTCGAGCATGACAGGTGATGGCTGGCCGCGCAAACTAAATTGAATGCTTGGCATTTTGTAGGTCCAGACCTGCTGACCTGTGGCAGCATCGTGTGCAAACACTGTACCATCATTGGCGATGGTGGTGACGCGTCCTTGATAAATCAGAGACGGACTAAGCACAGCACCACTAAGCTGTACTTTCCACTTTTGCTCACCCGTTTGCTGATCAAGCGCGAAAAGTTCACCTTTTGCAGTCCCGACCACGACAATACCTTCACCTGCGACCGTACCCGCAGTCAAACGATGCTTGGTCACACGTGTAGTCCAGAGGCGATCTTTACCACGATATGCCGAAACTTTACCTTTCGGATCTGGTACAAAAATGACTCCATTGACATTATCAAGCTGAAGACGCAAAGGATCTGCCTTAGGCATTGATGACACACGTTGAGAAAAAACAGGTACGAGCGCTTGCGTTTGCGTCTGTGCAAGTTTAGGCAAAGGATTCGGCTTGGCCTCTTCCTTTTTTAACTTGTTGGTTGAACAACCGACTAAGGCGGCTGATACAATCATTAATGCAAACGGAAATTTATACTTTATATCCATTAAGACTCATCCACCTGTGTGTCTAGAATCGGGCGCTCGATCTCAGGATCATCTACTAAAACGCCTACACTTTCGAGTTTAATTTGTAAAATTTGACGCTCTTGTTTACGTTCTAGCAAAACATCCCATGCACTTTGATACGCCTTGCGAGCAGAAGCGATATCATTTTTTGCAACGTAGACATCGCCGCGAGCTTCTTCAGCTGTGGCTTTGAATGCTGGATCGGTAACAGATGATAGCGTTTTTAACGCCTCATCATACTTCTTTTGCGCAAGTTGCGCATTAGATAAACGTAATTTGATGAGTTGCACAAGCCCTTCATCATTTATTTTTGTAGTCTCGATTTTTTTCAGCGATTTTTCGGCGCCTGCATAATCACCTTTGTCGTAGGCAATTTTAGCCAGCATGAATTCAACTTGAATCGCTTGAATTGAATCTGGTGCATCTTTGACAATCTTGTCTGCTGCTGCATAAAGATTATTGAGTGCATCTGGATTCGATTCAGCCGCTTGCGCCTGATCCATCAGTTGCTGAACTTTTGCGGTACGAGTCTGGTTTTCAGCCAAGGTTTTCTTTTGCCAATACTGCCAACCCAAAAAGGCAATGAGCGCAATAAGGATCCCGATAATAAGAGCTGAACCATATTTTTTACTGAACGACTTCAAGTTATCGAGTTGTTCTTCTTCACTTAATGCGCTCATGCGTGTGTCCTTTATCCTTCAAATCTTCAGCTTAATTTGCAATTTTTTCAATTAAAAATGGTACAAGCGCCGAGAGCGCAACCTGAGACTGTTCTGCAGTTGCCAACTCTTTAATCGCAAGCTCCTGTGCAGTCCACTCTCGTTCTCCAAGAATCACAGCAAAGCGCGCACCAGATTGGTCGGCTTTTTTCATTTGACTCTTCATACTGCCCTGAGAACCGGTTTTAATTCGAAGCGGATGGTTGAGCTGCTCGAGCTGATCACGCACCTGTTCTGCCAGCACCAGTGCCTTGCCTTGATAGGCTGGTTCGGCCACTAAAAAGACATCACAATCACGCACGGCTTGAACCTGTTCAACTTGTTCAAGCAAGAGTAAAAGTCGCTCCATGCCCATGGCAAAACCTACCGCAGGCACAGATTGATCCGCCTTACCTTTGAGTTGCCCGACCAGACCATCATAACGACCGCCTGCACATACCGTCCCTTGTGAACCCAATAACGTTGTGGTCCATTCAAATACTGTTTTGTTGTAGTAATCGAGACCACGAACCAGTTTTTGGTTAATGACAAACGATACGCCCGCCTGAGTCAGATAATCTTGCAATTGCTGGAAATGAGCCAAACTTTCTTCTTTAAGAAAATCATGCAACTTCGGTGCATTTTCCAAGATCTTTTGAGTCGATTCAATTTTCGAATCTAAAATACGTAGCGGATTGGTGCCCAAACGACGCTGAGAATCTTCATCAAGTGCATCTTTGTGCTGATTTAAAAAATCGACCAATGCAGCTCGATATTCAGCACGCTCATCCATTTCACCCAAGGTGTTGAGCTCAAGTTGAACTTTATCGGATACACCCATGCGTTTCCACAAACGTGCCGTCATCATGATCAGTTCGGCATCGATGTCTGGCGTTGCCACCCCAAAGGTTTCTACACCGAACTGATGAAATTGACGATAACGTCCCTTCTGTGGTTTTTCGTAGCGAAACATAGGTCCAACATACCAAACACGCGGAGTGGCGCCACGCAGTAAGTTGTGTTCGAGCATGGCACGTACACAACCTGCAGTACCTTCAGGACGCAGTGTTAAAGATTCTGGTGGTGTTCCTTTATCGAGAAAGGTATACATTTCCTTTTCGACAATATCCGTTGCATCACCAATTGCACGCTTGAATAAGCCTGTTTGTTCAACAATCGGCAAGCGAATCTGTTGGTAACCGTATGCATCCATCAAAGAAGCGAGATGCTGTTCAAGACGTCTCCATGCTGGCGTTTGAGCAGGAAGAACGTCATTAAAACCTTTAATTGCGACAATTGAACTCATGATGAACTACGAATAATTTCTTTAGATTTAGCTTCTTCGATCTCTTTCACACGCTGACGAACCATTGATTCGATTTCATCAACCAACTGGTCCGTATCGATCAGGTGACTTTTTTCACCGTTACGATAGACCAATGAACGAGGAGAAGCACCCACAACACCGATATCAGCTTCCTTCGCCTCACCCGGACCATTTACCTTACACCCAATCACCGACAGATCCATTGGGGTACGAACATCTTCTAAGCGCTCTTCAAGCGATTGCATGACCTTGATCACATCAAACTCTTGACGAGAACAGCTTGGACACGCAATAAAGTTAATCCCGTTTGAACGCAAACCGAGTGATTTGAGAATATCAAAGCCGATTTTAACTTCATCTTCTGGCTCAGCTGCCAAGGAGATACGCATAGTATCGCCAATGCCTTCCATCAGCAAGCCACCGAGTGCAATCGCAGATTTGACCGTGCCTGTACGATAAATCCCAGCTTCGGTTACACCCAAATGCAGTGGATTATCAATCTGCTGCGAAAGCAAGCGATAAGCATCCATGGTTAAAAATACATTCGATGCTTTCACACTGACTTTAAACTCATGAAAGTTCAAACGATCTAAAATATCGATATGACGCATGGCCGATTCAAGCAAGGCTGCACCTGTCGGTTCGCCATACTTTTTTTGCAAATCTTTTTCTAGCGAGCCAGCATTGACACCAATACGGATCGAAATATCATGATGACGAGCCGCGGCCACCACTTCACGCACTTTTTGATCAGAGCCGATATTGCCTGGGTTGATACGCAAGCAGTCTGCTCCGTAATCAGCCACAGCCAAGGCAATTTTGTGATCAAAATGAATATCCGCCACTAATGGCACTGAAACACGTTTACGGATTTGACCAAACGCTTCAGCAGCCTCCATAGAAGGCACAGAGACACGCATAATATCAACACCCGCATCTGCACATCGTTGAATTTGTGCAACAGTTGCATCGACATCACAGGTTTCTGTGTTGGTCATGCTTTGAATACTGATAGGCGCATCGCCACCGACATAGACAGAGCCAACACGAATTTTACGGGTCGGACGGCGTTTTATAGGATTTTCGATCATCGTTGGGTGCTCTACTTTCTCTGTCTTAACGCGATAAACGGAATTCTGCTTTGCCGTTTACGGTATAAGGCGACAATGAAATTTGCTCTTGATTTAAACTCAACGACACAGCAGACGCATCATCAAGTCGAATCTGAAAAGGTGACTGGCCCGACAACTCCAGTGTGGATGCCTGACGACCTGTTGCAAGAACCTTACCGGTTGAATCTACAATATGAATAGAGGTTGGACGGGTAAAGTTCAAGACCAATTGGTCGCCCGATGCTGCCGAAGCATTTCCCATCGGTAAAATTTCAACGTTCGATGCCGCAGGCGCAGTAGCATCATTTTTCTTACTTGACCAGTTTTGAATGGCGGTAAAAATCAGTCCAAGAATAACCAGAACCAATACAATCAGCACACTACGTTTTAACCATTTACGATTACGCTCGCTGTTTGAACCCGGCAATTTACCCATGATCTTAATCGGCGAGTTGGTCAGCGCATGATTCGGCAATAAGCCCGTATCATTGGCATAGATTTCATCAAAACGTTGAATAATGATCGATGCATCCGCATTTAAATACTTTGCATACGAACGATAATAACCTTTGATAAACGTGGCCTCTGGTAGCACTTTATAATCATCGTTTTCAAGTGCCGTTAAGGTTTTTACCGGCATTTTCAGCGCGTCCGCAACGTGCTCGAGCTCCAGCTTTTTCGCAATACGGATTTGACGTAAATACTCACCGGGACGTTGTACATTTCCTAATGCAGAAGTGGGTAAACTTGAGCCAGTTGGCTGCTGTGAATTAGGATTTATTTCCATACGGCCTCAGTACTGTACTGTAATTGCATATAACGTTGATATTCTGGACTATCTGGGTAAAAAATACGAAGCTGATTTACCAATACTTGCACCCCAGTCCGGTCGGCATTCGCTCTCGCGACGCGAATTCCCACCCAAAGTGCACGAGCACTCTGATTTTTCTGCCCAACAGTTCGAACATATTGTTCATACATCTCTGTCGAGGCAGGAATTTTGTGTTGCAAATAATAAATTTCTGCTAACTCTAACATTGAAACAGTTGAATCACGGTTTGCCTGAAGTGCCTGTTTGAACATTTTTTCAGCATTCGAAACACCCCCCAGATGCAAATAAATCCGACCTAAATTTTCCAGTGCCAGATAGCGCTGGTCATATCCTAATGTACTACCGGCGCGTGTCAATTGTTGAATTGCATCATGATAACGTTTCATCTGATACAAATAAGCGCCATAGTTGTTTCTGGCCTGAGCATTCTCTGGATCCAGCGCTACAGCACGTGCAAAATATTCATCGGCTTTTTCAAGATTTGGGCGACTGCCCTCTTGCTGCAACAACACCCCCATCATCATGTTGGCATTGCTGTCTCTCGGTTCGACTTTGAGTGCATGATCTAGCGCACGCTTGGCCGCATCAAGATCACCTGTTTTGATATATTCGGCTGCAAGTTGAGTCCGGACTTTCGCGCCTTTTTGCGAATCTTTTTTTATTGAAGTCGTTTGGCATCCAGATAAAAGAAGCGCCGCCAGCATAGTGGCAGCGAATGACTTTCTAATTGTATAGGCCTTACTCAACTTACCACTCCCAATGCTTATCCTTGTGAGCGCATAATCTCTTGTCGCTGCGCAACTTTCTTTTTCCATTGTTCGGCGCGACGTGTACGGTCAGCTACCTGCCCGACTAACTGGCCACATGCCGCATCAATGTCATCACCACGTGTCTGTCGAATCGTACACACAAAACCGGCATCAGACAAAGCTTTTTGAAACGCCATAATACGATTACGGCTTGAGCGACCATACGGCGCGTGCGGAAACGGATTAAACGGAATTAAATTAATTTTACTTGGTAAATTTTTAAGCAGTTTAATCATCTGCTGTGCATGTTCAGGATGATCGTTTACGCCATCGAGCATCACATATTCGATGGTCACGTGCTTACGTGCACTTTCATTGCCATCTTTGGAAATATAACGCTGTGCTGCCGGAATAAGCTGTTCAAGCGGATATTTTTTGTTGATCGGCACCAACTCATCACGCAGTTCGTTATTTGGCGCATGTAAAGAAATCGCGAGGGCGACATCCAACTCTTCAGCCAACTTATCGATCATTGGCACGACACCCGACGTCGACAAAGTCACACGACGCTTCGACATACCGTAGGCAAAGTCATCTAACATGATCGACATCGAATGAACCACAGGCTTGAAGTTCAATAACGGCTCGCCCATGCCCATCATCACCACATTGGTCACCGAACGGGTACGTTCTGCGACGGGTACATCTTCAACATAAGACTGATTGGCCACCCAAAGCTGACCAATAATTTCATCAGGCGTTAAATCACGCTGAAAGCCTTGTTTACCCGTCGAACAAAACGAGCAATCCAATGCACAGCCCACTTGTGAAGAGATACATAGGGTTTTACGTGAACCGGTTTTATCTTCTGCCGGAATCAGAACGGTTTCGACCAGTGAGCCCTCACCATCCCCCACACGAAACACCCACTTACGCGTGCCGTCTTTAGAATAATGACGATGCACCACATGCGGCGCTTTGACTTCACACACTTGCTCAAGTTTGGCGCGCAGTTTGCCCGAAATATTAGTCATTTCGGCAAAATCGGTAACAAAATACTGATGAATCCATTTCATGATCTGACCGGCACGAAATTTCTTTTCGCCAATCTGTTCAAAAAATTGTTCGAGTTCTTTACGCGACATCCCTAAAAGGTTTAATTTCGGCTTCACGACGTCTTTGTCCACAGCCATTTGAGATGTAGATGAAGAATGCGGTGCGTCTGTATTTGGCACTGAAACGCCTACTGCAGATGTCATGAGATTACCTAAACCAAAATAGAGATGAAATTCGATTGTTTAAAAATAAAACAATCACTTCATGAGAGAATAAAAAAACCAGATAAGTATGATACCACTTATCTGGTTTAATTGCTTTTAATTAGCGAGTGCGCGGGAAGATTTCGTCCGCAGCAAAGAAGTACGCAATTTCGCGCTCAGCAGATGCAACTGAGTCAGAACCGTGCGCAGCATTTTCGTCAATGCTTGTTGCAAAGTCTGCACGAATTGTACCAGGAGCCGCTTCTTTCGGGTTAGTTGCACCCAAGATTTCACGGTGAGCAAGTACAGCGTTTTCGCCTTCAAGCGCAGAAACAACCACTGGACCAGAAGTCATGAACGCAACGAGGTCAGCAAAGAAACCGCGTTCTTTGTGCTCAGCGTAGAAGCCTTCAGCTTCAGCTTGAGTCAAGTGCTTGTATTTAACAGCAACTGGCTTCAAACCTGCTTTTTCGAAACGAGCGATGATTTCACCAATGTGATTTTTACCTACAGCATCTGGCTTGATAATAGACAGAGTACGTTCAATTGCCATGAGTGGCTCCTATACGCTTTAAACGTGAAAAAAATTTGCCGCATTATACCGATGTCCGGGCCAATAATCAGCTTCGAATCGGTAAAAGTTTGGTTTTTTCTGTGATTTTTATCGAACTTCGTCAATCCAGGCCATTTGGATGGCCTCTAACAGTCCTTCTGTCGATTTTTGCGGATCATCATTAAAATCGGGTAAGGCGCACACCCATGCGTGTAGGTCGGTAAAACGAATCCATTGCGGATCGACCTCTGGATGTGCTTCTGAAAGCTCAATGGCAATATCAATGGTGTCTGTCCAACGTAGGCCCATTCGAGGTTCCTGTCTGTTTAAGATGAAGTCTGGTTACTGTAGCAAATTTATAAAACAGAGAGAATCGTTTCTCAAAGCACAACGCCCAACATTGGCGCACAAAAAATAATCATGCCAGCGATTGATGCACCAATCAGTGCGCCGACCATCACATCACTTGGATAATGTAAACCCAAAATCATGCGAGATAACGCCACCAGCAAGGTAAACGGCAGCATGAGCGTTACGAGTACAGGCATAACATAACCCAAGCAGATGGTTGCCATGACCGCGTGTAAGGTATGCCCAGACGGAAAGCTGAAATGATCTAGCGGACGCTCTCCCAGCACAATCACTTGATGCACTTGGTAAGGGCGAGGCCGGGTCGTTTTATGCTTCAAAAATTTGTATAGCGCGGTTCCAATTGAGCTGCCCAGCACGAGGTACACGATTTGTATGCCATAAGGCAAACCTTTTGTTATCCAGACCATCGCCAGCATAGCATACCAAAACGAACCGTCACCCAAACGGCTGACCACTTTAAAAAATGTGGCAACACGCTGTGAGTGTGAAAAATGATTTAGATACACACATCCTCTTAAATCGAGGTCCAGTATTCTTATTTTTGCATTCTTAAAATTCATGGTGTGTTCTCCTCACGCTTAACGTTTAGAATGATGTCATGTAGGGCTCCTTGACCACCCGATATAAGGCTTGTTCCATTTGTTGTACGGGAAATTGCCAGCCATCTTGTTCTACGCGCTGCCGCGCGAGACGTCCCATTTGCCGTAGCATCATAGCAGCAGGCAGCTGACGCATGTTGTGAATAAACGTAGCAGGTTGCCCGACAGGGCTCAACCATCCTGTTACACCGTGTTGCACATATTGATGCGCACAGGCGTAATCGTAAGCCACGACAGGCAGACCACTGGCCATGGCTTCGAGCACCACATTACCAAAGGTTTCTACCTGACTTGCAAACACAAATACATCTGCGCTTGCATAAGCTTCTGCAAGATTCCTGCCACTTAAACTTCCCGTAAATATTACGTCACGATTTTGATCAAGTGCCTGCAATCGTGCTCGGTCTGGGCCATCCCCAACAATCACCAGTTTCTGGCGTACCCGCTCGGTACGCTGCATCGCCAGATAATTTTCAATCAGTAGGTCAATCTCTTTTTCAGGAGACAGACGCCCGACATAAAGCATCACGCATGTATCGGGTGCAGCCTGCCAAGATTGCCTTAAAGATTCGTTTCGATGGCTTGGTGAAAAAAAATCTGGATCAACCCCTCGCCCCACAATCGCTAGCGGGCAGGTTACACCAAATGCACGTAAGGCTTTCTCGGTGTCTTTACTGGGCACACAGGTCATTTGGGTATGATTATGAAACCAGCGTAAATAGCTTTGTATGGGTTTGAGTAAAAATGCCAAATCAAAAAAGCGGCTAAAATCCTGAAACGGCGAGTGAAACCCACTGGAAAGCGGGATTTTTCGGGCCTGCGCCGCATATAACGCACAGAGTCCTAATGGCCCTTCCGTTACAATATGCACCACATCAGGTGCAAAGCTTTCTAAAGCTTTAGATACTTTCAGATACTGTGGCCAGCCGAATTGCAGCTCTGGATATTTAGGAATTTTTTGTGCATGCACCAAACATTCACGATGCGGCGTAAATTCAGTACAAGCCCGTTTTTGTTGTGGTCGAATCAGTAGAATTTTATGACCTTGTGCCTGTAAGCCCTTGCAGAGCTGTAGCAAAGACATGGCCACCCCATTGATTTCTGGCGGCCACGTTTCGGTTACGATCGCAATTTTTAAACGTGGGCGAACCAGCTCATTCAGGCAATCCAGATCCCGTGAAAAAGGATTGAAACGACGTTTAAAATAAAATTTAAAACTTTCTGGAATCTGTTGTTGTTTTAGTAGCGTTGTAGCGGGAAAACCGTACATACAAGCGTCCATTGGCGTATTTATCATAGCTCAAAGTTTAAGCAGCCTCTTTGACACTTTCATGATCTTGATATGACAGTTTTCTGACAACCCTATAAAAAAACCTCCTCACCATCCTTATACATTGATCGCGAGAAGGTTTTTTAAAGCATGTTAAGGCTTATTTTCCTTGGAGCTTTGAGTAGTCTAGCAACACATTCATCGCCTCATTCACAAAAGCCTCTTCTTCAGGAAGCGGCGGACGCTGCGTAGCTTTCATTTTGGCACGCGATTCACTGAGCGCATCCAAAGAAGCCTGATAGGTTTCCCAATTAGCATAAGGCTTCAAACCTGTCGCCGCACGGCGTTTATTTTCCGCATCTAGGGTTTGCTTCTCTAATGCCAAAATTTCAGCCTTGCGTTGGTCGATATCGAGCACAGTACGTTTCTGATCTTTGGTTTCTTGTGCAATCGACTTACGTGTTTCCAAGTAGTTAAATTGCGGATCTTTCGAAACACGTTGCGTTGATAACTGCGCCAATTTAGTCACGTAAGGCTGAATTGAACCTTCACGTTTGAATGGTGCGGTTGGAATGGTATCCCACTTCAATGCATTTTTGGCTTTACGCTCACCAAACTCTTCATCGTAAATATCCACCAGCTTAATGTCTGGAATAACCCCTTTATTTTGGGTACTTCCACCGGTCACGCGGTAGAATTTACGCTGTGTCAAGGTCGCCTGACCGTAGGCCAGACTGTCTAACTGCACCTGTGCAGTTCCCTTACCCGTGGTAGTACTACCAATCACCACGCCACGCTCATAGTCTTGTATGGCCGCAGAGTAAATTTCACTCGCCGATGCAGACGCCAGATTCACCAAAATCGCCAGCGGACCTGCGTAGGTCTGTGCGCCACCGTCGTTGTCTTCAAAGACACTGACATTACCGTTACCATCTCGAATTTGAACCACAGGACCAGATTTAATCACTTGCCCAAGCATACGCGCCACTTCTTCAAGCGAACCACCTGGGTTATTACGTAAATCGATGATAATCCCTTCAACATTTTTGGCAGAAAGCGACTTCAAGGCATTGTTGGTATCCTCAGAGACCGAACGATACTCGGTACCGGCACGACGGGCGCGATAATTTAAGTAAAACGATGGAATTTCAATCACACCGAAGACATGCTTTTTACCGTCACGAGTCAGCTCTACAGTACGCGAACGCACACCGGCATCTTCTTCCTGAATGACATCACGTACCAAAGTCACACTGCGGGCCTGACTCATCTGCGCCCCCGGCCCCAACACACGAATCGTGACTTTGGTACCGCGTTTACCGCGAATCAGCCCTACAATTTCCGAACTTGGCCAGCCAATCACGTCGACCATCTTATCGCCATCTTGGGCCACCCCAATGATACGATCACCAGATTTAATTTGACCCGACTTACTTGCCGGACCACCTTCTACAATGGTTTCAATTTTGGTGTAATCTTCATTGCCACGTTCAGGACGAATCGACACCCCAATCCCTTCAAGCTGTAACGTTGTCTGGCGGTTGAGCTCAATGGCATCGATTGGCGGATAATAATTACTATGTGGATCATAGGTCGCCATCATCGCGTTGAGTGTCTTATCAAGCACGTCATCGCTTTTCACCCGCTTCAAACGTTCCAACTGACGTGTGTAACGTTTCACCAAGGTTTGAACAGGGGTTAAATCATCAGCACTGGCCAAGTCCTGCCCATTTGCAAGTGAAGGATTGTCTTTAAGTGCCTTTTGTTTGGCCAGATCCTCTTCTTTGCTGATGGTCATGTTGATCAACTGCGACACCAGCATTTTACGCCAGTAATCTTGCTGCTCGGCAGCCGTTTTAAAATATGGTGCTTTTTCGCGGTCTGTCTCGATATAGACATTTGGCTGTTTGAGATTTTGCGGCTTTTTCAGCTCATTAAGTACAAACTCGTAAAACGCTTTAAGATGTTCACGGTATTGCGCATGAATGGTAAACGGACCAGATAAATCGCCTGCTTTTAAGGCAGCACCGAAGGTCGGTCCGTATTTTTGCTTATATTGAGCCACTTCAGCAGCAAGAAAAATCGAATGATCCGGATCGAGGCTATCGAGATACATGTCTAAGATGCGGTTCGATGTGGTGGCATCCAGACGCATGTTGAGATAATGCTGACGATCCACCAGCGTTGCGAGTTGGCGCGACACCAGCGCTTGTTCTTTGGTAGGTTGAATCGACTGAGAAACAGAAACAGTATCGGTCGCGGCGATTGCCTCATTAATTGCATGGGAGAAGAAAAAACCGCCAGTTGCGAGCGCAACTGCACATGCGAGTACTTGAAGTTTCATAAATTCTTAATACGTCCTGAGCTTTCCATTATCAGGGTGGATTGCCTAGCCGTTGAAAATGCAATTCACCCCACACGCCGAGTCTTCGATCTTTATCGTCGATTCAACATCTTAATCAACTTAATTTGTGTACGTCGTGTAGTTTTATCATATTCTGTGCTGACAAAATGTAGCAAATCATTGCAAAATTCCGTTATCGTTCTTTAATTCACACCCCAAAACGGATTCTTATATGATTGGCGCATTGATGCTCGACATTGCTGGCACAGAGCTTACTCAAGAAGATATTGAACTCTTGCGCGCTCCGCAAGTCGGCGGCATGATTTTATTTTCAAGAAACATCGAATCACCCGCTCAAGTACGCGCCCTGACCGATCACATGCGTCAAATTCGTCCCGACATTTTAATTGCCGTGGATCAAGAAGGCGGACGTGTGCAACGCCTGAGAACCGGTTTTACCGCACTTCCTGCCATGGGTAAATTCGGTGAATATTATCTTGAGCAACCTGAGCAGGCAGTTGCTCTGGCCGAACAATGTGGCTGGCTAATGGCTACCGAAGTACTGGCTGTCGGAATCGACTTTAGTTTCGCGCCAGTACTTGATATCAA
This sequence comes from Acinetobacter sp. 243_ASPC, assembly GCF_001054715.1. NCBI lineage: Bacteria > Pseudomonadati > Pseudomonadota > Gammaproteobacteria > Moraxellales > Moraxellaceae > Acinetobacter > Acinetobacter sp. 243_ASPC. The sequence goes on from NZ_JVOR01000095.1 coordinate 121,187, forward strand.
TGCCATCAGTGATGTGATTGGCGATCGGAGCTTTGCCAACAATCCGCATGATATTACCGTGCTTGCCGCGGCCTTTATGCGTGGAATGAAACAAGCAGGCATGGCGACCACAGGAAAACATTTTCCGGGACACGGCTCGGTCAAAGCCGATTCGCATGTAGCCGCGGCGATTGACTCGCGTCACTACGATGAGATTTATCGGACCGACATGCAGACCTTTATTCAGTTGATGCCTCAACTGGATGCCCTGATGCCTGCACACGTGATTTATGATCAGGTCGATCCACATCCGGCTGGCTTCTCACCGTTTTGGATTCAACAGGTGCTGCGCAAGCAACTTGGTTTTGATGGCGTTTTGTTTTCAGATGACTTGACGATGCAAGCCGCTTGCGTGGCTGGTGGCGCAGATGCACGCTTAAAAGCGGCACTTGATGCAGGCTGTGATATGGGACTAGTCTGTAATGATCGCGCAGCAGCATGTTTGGCGCTGGATGCCATTTCCACTTATGCACTTCCTAATCAAGATCGTTTAAGCCGCATGCGTGGTCAATGCCCTGAACTGAAAATTTCAAGTGCATTATCGCTCGGAGAAACATGGCAAACGACTAAAAATGCTATTGAAGCGTTTAAAAATTCATTTTAACTTGCATAGAGTAGCAAGGATCTAATCTAAACCAGAAGCTGTACGCAGCTTCTGGTAAAACGCGAGAAGCAAAACACAACGATTAAAATAAAAATGAGTCAGGACGATATGAAGCCATCTCTTTCCAAACATCGACATATTTCGTTTACCGCACATTATACCGGTTACATTTGGTACAAAATGGGTATTTCACATCAGGTGTTTGCCACCCGTAAAGGTCGATCGCTGGTCTCTTTGGCGCACCCACTGGAAACTTGGGCAGAAAAATTTGTGGGCGGCAGCATGCGCAGCACACTCAAACAACGCCATCAAATGCTGGATCAGACACTTGAAGCGCTGATTGCACAACATCCAGACCTTCAAGTACTTGAAATTGCTTGTGGCCTATCACCGCGTGGCTGGCGGTTTAGGCAGCAATATCCGAATATTGAGTTTCGCGAACTGGATTTACCAGATATGGCAGCTGTCAAACAGGCAGCTCTTAAACAACTCGACCCAAATAGTCCGGATGTATTATCGGTGGATCTGTTTACACCTGATTTTGCAACAGTATTTGAACTTTTCGATCCTAAAAAACCGTTGGTGATTATCAGTGAAGGATTGATCAATTATTTTAGCAAAGCCCTGCTGGGCGAATTATTAGATGCACTCTCGACCCATGGTCATGAATTTAAACAATTACATTATTTGACCGACTGGTATCCCGAGCCTACACAAAACAAACTGGCTGCTGTAATTTGGCATAGCAGTAAGCTTCTTAAATGGGTGTCACGCAGTGCATTCAGTTTTCACTTCACTACACCGCAAGAAATTCAGCGCTTTTTTAATCAGCACGGATTTGCGCAGGTTCAAATTCTTCAACCTGCACAATTATCTCAATCATTTAATTCAGTGAATCCAGAACAACACGCACATTTAGGTGATTTGGTCTGGATGGTCCATGCACAACACTTGGCGCAATTCTAGACGACCGCTGCAAAGTGCTGCTGACATTGCTTTTGACGCTCGACATAACGCAATAAGCGATCGGCAAGCGTGAAACTACCATGTTTGAAGATCGCTCTAACTCCAGAGGCTTCAGCTTCAAAGATCAAACATTCAATCTGGAAGCCTCCTTCGTCATCATGTAAATGCAGTGCCAAATCACGAGGTGCATCATTGACTGCATTTAAATCCGTCAACTGCTCTAATCGAAAAAATACCCCAAAAAAACTCAGATCGACAATTTGCACATTAATCGAATGATCGTGTAATCGATGGGTCAGCTTCGTTTTAGACGGATTAACCTGAATGCGAATTTCACCGCGACGCTCCATCATCTGCATCTGATCGCGAGTCATCGGTAAAATTCCGTCTAACTGATGAATTGAACGACCACTTAAAAATGCCTCAAACAGACGCATGGTTTCCTTACGGCGCTGAAGCTGGGGAACATGATCGGCATTGGCAATAAGCGCAAATTGCATATTCGGACATTGCAGTGCAAAGTTGGCATTTTCATAAGGCAAGGTAAAACTATCGAACTGCCCTGCCGCGACCAGTGTTTCGCATGTTGGTACGGGTACATCGGTTAGACGTAGCAAACGCTCACAGTTGATTTGATAGCGTAGTCGTTCAGTGGCATTAAACTCTGACATTTGCTGAAAAAACAAACGTTTTGCTGTAGGTGACATTCGGGTCTGATCTAGCTTGGCATGATTGACCAAATATAAAATCACCGCCTGACCAAATTCAGACATACGGTCTTCTTGCATGAGTTTGAGCGACTCTTCCAAAATCATGCGCCAGCTTTTTCGCGTTTTTTGCATAACTCCCATCAGCACCAAGCGCTCGACCATATCGGGGCGTAAGTCTGCAAAGCAAGAAGCGATCACCGAGCCCAAAGACATTCCCATGACCGAAATTTTACTCAGTTGAACCTGTTCAAGCCACTGTACAAGAATTCGCGCCAGATCAGGCAGCTCCAAGGTTGCCGCCGATACACCGCTGTCACGGTTGGTAATTTGCTGATTTGCGCCCATCGATGGCAGATCGATTAAAATCACAGGGCCGCACTGGAATAACTGTTCGACACAATATTTATAGGAGTTAAAGTTTTGAAAGGCACCGCCAACAATTAAAATCGGCGTTTGATGCGCGGTTTCTGGTGTGGCAATCGCCATGTATTCGACTTTCCAGCCTGCGATCCAAGTTTCTCTTGCTGGCTGTTTAAAGCTATCTCGGTGGTATAAATCAAAAAAACCTGATGACATCCCTTCACGATGAACATCCTCATCCATGCGGATAATGGAATTCATGTTCTCCCTCCTGCTTGCATTGGATTTTTATTTCTACAAGCTATGTTCAACCATTCATTAAAATTTGAGTTTTACAGATAACGCTGTTATTTCACTAAAAAAAAGAGTTAAGTGACCGTGTTTTCATTCTATACAGATGCAGGATTTTTAAGCAATACATTTCACCGCCACTTATCCAGATTCATTTTCAAATAGATTACAAAATATATCGCGCGCTTTTTATGCACGCTTTTTGCATCGCAAGCATTCATTGTTTGTAAATTGCCTGTTACTATGGAAAGTCCAAGAATAATTCTTTGAAAGCGTATGCAAGATTCAATTGAACATTATATGCAGACAGTAGGTCAGCAGGCACGTCGTGCATCTCGACTGCTCTCAAGCGCATCTACGTCCGTCAAAAACCATGCACTGTCGTCGATTTATACAGCTTTGGCAGACCGTCAGAACGAGATTCTTGCGGCCAATGCCATTGATATGAAAAAAGGCCAAGAACAGCATCTTGACAGCGCATTACTGGATCGATTGGAACTTACCCCCACACGCTTTAAAGGAATGCTGCAAGGCTTAAACGATGTCATCGCATTGGTCGACCCCATTGGCGAAATTACCGATCTGGCCTATCGTCCATCTGGTATTCAAATTGGCAAGATGCGTGTTCCGCTTGGTGTAGTGGGCATGATTTATGAGTCTCGTCCTAACGTGACACTAGAAGCTGCTGCACTAGCCCTAAAATCGGGTAATGCGATTATTTTGCGTGGCGGCTCTGAGGCTTTTGAATCGAATAAAGCCATTGCAGCAGCCATCCAGCACGGTCTCAAACGTGCGGGCCTACCAGAAGCAGCCATTCAGGTGATTGAAACCACTGACCGCGCAGCCGTAGGTCAACTCATTACCATGTCTGAATATGTAGATGTGATTGTGCCACGTGGTGGAAAAAGCCTGATCGAACGCATCACCAACGAGGCCCGTATTCCAGTCATCAAGCATCTCGATGGCAATTGTCATGTGTTTGTGGATGTTGAAGCTGATTTGCATAAAGCCTTACCCATCGCACTCAATGCCAAAACACATCGTTATGGCGTATGTAATGCCATGGAAACCTTACTGGTTCATGAGGAAATTGCCGAAGAATTCTTGCCTGGCATTGCCGAACTATATGCAGAAAAACATGTCGAGCTGCGCGGCTGTCATGCAACGCGTAAAATCCTCGGTAGCGGTGTAAAAACAGCGACTGAAGAAGACTGGTATACCGAATATTTGGCCCCTATCTTGGCCATTAAAGTGGTTGCCAATATTGATGAAGCCATTGAACACATTAATAAATATGGCTCGCATCATACCGATGCCATCGTGACCGAAAATTACAGTAAAGTCCGTAAGTTTCTGGCCGAAGTCGATTCAAGCTCAGTGATGATCAATGCCTCTACACGCTTTGCCGACGGATTTGAATATGGTTTAGGTGCTGAAATTGGTATCTCGACAGATAAAATTCACGCACGTGGTCCGGTTGGTTTGGAAGGATTAACCTCACAAAAATGGATTGTGTTTGGCGATGGTCAAATTCGCCATTAAGCCTATAAACCATTTATAACTTTCAATCAAAGCGTCTGATCAATCTCAGGCGCTTTTATTTTTATCTTTAAATGTTTAAATAAAAAAACCAGCCCTCAGGCTGGTTTTTTATATTTAGTGCTTAGAAAATAAAGTCGGTATTTACAAACTTCGAGTAATGCTCAGACACCATAGAAGCCAACATGCCTTTATTGTCGTCGGTTTGTTTGGTTGCAATCATTGAGCGGATAGAGAAGGCACGCAAGGCATCATGCACAGACAAGGTTCCTTCCGCAGAATCTTTACGGCCGCCAAACGGGAATACATCCGGACCACGCTGACACTGGCTGTTAATATTGACACGGCAAACCTGATGCACCAATGGATCGACCAAATGACCAATCTGCTCAGGATCACTACCAAAAATACTCACCTGCTGACCGTGATCAGAAGTTGTGACATAGTCCAGTACTGTTTCAACATCATCATACACACAGATCGGCACAACTGGACCAAATTGCTCTTCACGATACAGTCGCATCTCTTCTGTCACTGGATACACCACGGCCGGATAGAACATGGTTTTACAGTGCTCGCCGCCCTCTGGATTGATTACCTTCGCCCCTTTGGCTTCAGCATCTTCGATCACTTCGGACATATAGGCTGTGCGATGCATACCTGGTAATGGCGTAATAAATACACCTGGTTCCCATGGCATACCGACTTTAAGCTTGCCTAGTTCAGCCGTTAAACGCTGTGCAAATTCATCGGCAATCGAGCGATGTACCATCAACATTTTAAGCGCCGTACAACGCTGACCATTAAACGACAATGCTCCGAGCAAGCACTCTTTCACTGTCAGGTCTAAATCTGCATCTGGCAAAATAATCGCTGCATTTTTGGCATCTAGTCCTAAAATTGAGCGTAGACGATGTGATTTTGGATGTTGTTTTTTCAAGTAATCTGCAACTTTACTCGAACCAATTAAAGCCAGCACATTGATTTTACCCGATGCCAGCAAATGAGGAACCACCAATGAGCCAGGCGCATAGATGGTATTGATCACGCCTTTCGGGAATGAATCACGAAATGCCTCTAACAGTGGTTCGAACAATAAAGTACCAAATTGAGGTGGCTTAAATACAATGGTGTTACCCATCAGCATAGCCGGAATCAAGGTTGCAAAGGTTTCATTGAGCGGATAGTTGTATGGTCCCATACACAACACAACACCCAATGGCGTACGACGGATCTGCCCGATGGTTCCTTCGGCCATCACAAAACGTGAGTTGGCGTTGTCCAGATCTTTTAAGGCATCAATGGTCTGACGCATGTAGGTCACAGTACGATCAAATTCTTTTTCAGAATCTGCCAAGCTTTTGCCAATCTCCCACATGATCAGCTTCACAATCAAGTCACGCTGTTTCACCATACGCTGAATGAAGTTTTGCATGCACACAATGCGCTCGGCCACTTTCATCATTGGCCATTCACCACGGCCATTGCTGTAAGCACGTACGGCTGCGTCTAGTGCTTCATCACTTTCTTTTTCACCCATTAACGGATAGCTACCTAGCTCAACTTGCTGTAGGCTGCCATCTGGCTGCTGTGTCCAGATCGGAGACAATGTGGTCTTGGTTGCTCCTGCCCATGTCTTGAGTTCACCATCGACCAGTGAAACACGTTGATGAATCTGAGGTAGACGCATATTTTCAGGAACGCCGTCTACTGTAGGGAACTTCTGCTGCAAATGATTTGATAAGCCCATTGTTGTTATCTCCAATTAATTATATGTCTAAACCTGATCAATAACGGTCAGATTTAGCTCCTGTAAATACCAGCATTGCAGCTGGTATGGATCTTGGCTTGTACCATAGGGGTCACAAGCCTTCGAGAATTGCATATTTCTAAAAACTACTACCCGCGACAGACACTGTTGCTTATGCCTAATTTTTGGGTCACTTGTTCGATAATTTGTCTCGGTGAAAGCGTGATATCCACAACAATCGCTTCACCGACACTCGGCTCTTCGAGTGTATCTAGCTGGGTTTGCAACAACGATGGATCAAAGAAGTGATCCGCTCGTTCAGCAAGTCGCTTTTGCAAAACCTCGAACGAACCTTTTAAATAGACGAACCGCACATCTTGATCATTCGCGCGCAAGATCTCGCGATATGCATGTTTAAGCGAAGAACAAGTAAACACTGCGGTCTGGCCCATCTGCTGTTTTTGCTCGATTGCCTGACGAATGGCGTGTAACCACGGCAACCGATCTTCATCGGTGAGCGGAATCCCTTGGCTCATCTTGCTTTTATTGGCAGCCGAATGCAGCGTATCGCCATCAAGAAAATCACAAGACAACCGCTCGGACAATAACTTGCCAATTAACGACTTACCTGTTCCACAGACACCCATTGCGATCACAATCATGGCGATTCACCTTTAACTATATGAGGACGCTGAGTAACAGCGTAAAAGCCAAACCCAACACCGAAATAATGGTTTCCAATACAGACCAAGTTTTAAGTGTCTGCCCCACCGTCATACCGAAATATTCTTTGATCAGCCAAAAGCCTGCATCATTGACATGTGAAAACACCAATGAGCCTGAACCTGTAGCAAGAACCAACAGTTCCGGTCTAACTTCAACGCCCGCTGTGGCCGCAATCGGCGCGACAATACCGCAGGCTGTCGCCATTGCAACAGTAGCGGAACCCGTTGCCAGACGAATCAAGGCTGCAACAAACCAGCCTAAGAGTAATGGTGATAAATTTGCTTTTAATGCTGTAGAGACAATTTCATTCGAAATCCCGCTATCACGCAAAATGCCACCAAAACCACCACCCGCGCCAACGATCAACATAATGCCGGCAATCGAAGCCAAACAGCCGCCACAGAATTTTTCAATTTGTACGCGGGTGAAACCTTGCATGGTGCCAAAGGTAATAAAGCTCACCAATACTGCAATTAATAATGCAATATCAGAGGTTCCAATAAAACGCAGCAAATCGTTGGCAAAAGTTTTAGGTGCAAAAAATAGATCCGCCCAGCTACCTACCAGCATCAACGCCACAGGCAACATAATGGTGAAGATCGTGATACCAAAGCTTGGTAATTCCCGTGTTCTGTTGCTGTCTGCATCAATAAACTGCTGAGCCAAAGGGTTATGTTCAGGCAATTTGACATATTTGTTGATCCAGAGCGCATACACAGGCCCCGCAACAATCGCGGTAGGCACACCGACTAAAAGTGCATAAGCAATGGTTTTGCCAATATCAGCATTGTAGGCCTGCACCGCGAGTAGTGCTGCTGGATGTGGCGGAATCAAGCCATGCACCACAGATAAGCCTGCCAGCATAGGTAAACCCACAATCAGTAACGACTTACCCGTACGCTTGGCAATATTAAAAACAATCGGAATGAGCAGTACAAATCCGACTTCAAAAAACACAGGTAAACCCACCACAAGACCAATCACCATCATGGCCCAATGGATATTTTTCTCGCCAAACCATTGAATCAGTGTAATCGCAATGCGTTCTGCACCGCCCGACTCGGCCATCATCTTACCGAGCATGGTACCGAGTGCGATCACGATCGCAAGGTGGCCCAAAGTTTTACCAGTACCAGCTTCATATGATTTAACAATGTCACCCATTGGCATACCAACAGCTAAGGCCAAACCGAGTGAAACAATAATCAGCACCAGAAACGGGTAAATTCTGAACTTCGCGATCATGACCACTAAGGCAATAATCGCAACTATGGTGTAAATAAGTAACATGCCACCCTGTACGGTCTCCATGTGACACTTCTCCTTGATTTAATTCAATTTGAGCAAACCACCCAAACGAGTGTCTTCAATCGATTAATTTCCTGCGACTGAGACACTATTTTTTATCTTTAAGTATGATCAATATCAGATGATCACGTTCATGCAATATCTAAAAACTAATTAAAATTGATGCTTATTCAGTACGTAACTGACTTGCGGCTTGCGCCAAACGCGTAATTTCAGCCCAGTCTTGCGCCGCTACTACCTTTTTAGGTGTTAACCACGAGCCACCCACACACACAACATTCGGTTGCTTTAAGAAATCTGGAGCGGTCTCAACTGTGATGCCACCGGTTGGACAAAAGCGTAAATTTGGAAATGGGCCATAAAATGCCTGAAGCATTGCCACACCACCCGCTTGCTGGGCTGGGAAAAACTTAACCATGTCATAGCCGAGCTCAATCGCCTGAATCAAATCGCTTGGCGTCATCACACCAGGTAATAGCGGCAAACCGGCGTCTTGTGCTGCCAGATGCAAGTCTTTAGTCAAACCCGGCGACACACCAAATTGTGCACCTGCCTTTTTGGCTTGGGCGCAGTGTTCCGGTTTGGTGATGGTACCGACACCAACCACAATGTCATCAGCCAACTGACTTGCCCGCTCGATTGCAGCCAACCCGGCAGCCGTGCGCAAGGTGATTTCAAGCACTTTCACACCGCCAGCATGCAATGCACGAGATACATGCTCACCTTGTTCCGCCGAATCAAATGCCAGTACTGGAATCACAGGGCCTAACTGAACAACATCTTCCATCTTGATCATGATTTTTTGTTCCTATTCTTTATTCTTCAACGTTAAACTTGAACGTCTTCGCCGACCAAGGCACCAAATACAGAAGCACCATGCTCGGCAGGTGCGGCCGCCGAGCGAAATACACCAAATAACTCACGACCAAAACCAACTTCGTTTTCAGCCTGATGCGCTGGCTGTGCAACAGGACGTGATTGCCAAACCTCCTCATCAAGCTCCACATCAAGTACGCCAGCCTCGGCATCGATGATCAGCATATCGCCGGTTTGTACCTTGGCAATCGGACCATTGAGTAAGGCTTCTGGAGACAGATGAATCACGGCTGGAACTTTGCCCGATGCACCCGACATGCGCCCATCGGTGACCAAAGCAACATGAAAACCCTGATCTTGTAATACACCCAGCAAAGGTGTTAAACGATGTAGTTCTGGCATTCCGTTGGCGCGTGCACCTTGAAAGCGAACCACTGCGATAAAATCACGATGCAACTCACCACGATCAAATGCAGCTTGCACCGCCTCTTGTGAATCAAACACAATGGCAGGCGCTTTGACTTTACGGTGCTCTGGTGCAACCGCAGAAATCTTGATCACACCCCGACCTAAGCGGCCCTGCATTAAACGCAAACCACCATCAGGCTGAAACGGCGCATCAATGCTACGCAATACTTTTTCATCTAAACTTTGCGCGACTGCATCCACCCAAGTCAGCTTACCGTCTATAAGTTTTGGCTCTTTGGTATAGTGCTGCAAACCTTTACCAGCTACCGTGTTGACATCGTTGTGCAACAACCCAGCCTCAAGCAAATTACGAATGAGGAAGGCAACACCACCGGCAGCTTGGAAGTGATTGACATCGGCCTTGCCATTTGGATAAATCTTCGCAAGCAATGGCACAACAGCAGACAACTCATCGAAGTCATCCCAGTCAATTAAAACGCCTGCCGCACGGGCAATGGCAATCAGATGCAAGGTATGGTTGGTTGATCCACCTGTGGCCAGTAAGGCCACAATGCCATTGATAATTGATTTTTCATCTACAACATGGCCAATTGGCGTATAGTTGCCGCGTTCAACAGTTAAATCGAGCACACGAATTGCTGCTTCTGCCGTCAGCGCATCGCGCAACGGCGTATGAGGATGAACAAATGCCGCACTCGGCAAATGCAAGCCCATCACTTCCATCAGCATTTGGTTGCTGTTCGCGGTACCGTAAAATGTACAGGTCCCTTGACCATGGTAAGCAGCAGACTCAGCCTCTAACAACACGTCACGCCCGACTTCACCTGTTGCAAACTGTTGGCGGATTTTGGCCTTGTCGTCATTCGACAAACCACTGGTCATTGGGCCAGCAGGCACAAAAATGGTCGGTAAATAGCCAAATTGTAACGCACCAATCAATAAGCCCGGTACGATCTTGTCGCAAACACCCAGACACAATGCCGCATCAAACATATTGTGAGACAGCGCAATGGCAGTACTCATCGCAATCGTTTCACGAGAAAATAACGACAGTTCCATACCAGCATTACCTTGCGTAATGCCATCACACATTGCGGGTACACCGCCAGCAAATTGTGCTACACCGCCATTTTCTCGCGCTGCTGTTTTAATTAAATCTGGAAATGATTTATAGGGTGCATGCGCCGAGAGCATTTCATTATAAGAAGATACAATGCCGATATTGGGTTCGCGTCCGACTTTAATAATGAGTTTTTCTGAATCGTCCATGCTGGCAAAACCATGTGCCAGATTGGCACATGAAAGCGCACCACGAGCAGGAAATTTGCCTTGCGCATCTTCAATACGCTGTAAGTATGCAGCACGGGTTTTTTGGCTACGTGCAATCACACGCTCGGTCACTTTTACTAATATCGGATTCGGCAAGTCCATGCTGGGCGCTCCTTTTACAACCGGATAAGCTGGCAAAAAAATAAACCAAATGATTCTAAGATCATTTGAAAAAATAAATAATAGTATTGGGGTAAAAAGCCACGTGCTATCTCAGTGAATACTAATTCGACAGTCCGTATACATACTTTAAATGGTATAGAGAAATTAGATTTTTAAAATCAGAAGCTCTTAAAAAAGCCTATATATCATTACACTCAAAACCGGTTTTTAAAACTACAGCAAGATTATCTCAATATCAATACCAAGAAATACATTTAAATACACACCATCCAATGACTGTATAAAATAAAATCATATTACAAATTAAATATTTGATTTTTATGTTTTTATTTTGATTATTTCTTTTAATTATACAAGAAATTTAATAGAAAAATTTCATTATATTTTTAAAATTAATAGTAGTATTTCTATTTTTTATATCAATTCATGATTACCAATTTTAATAGTACATATACTTATCTGTATACCTTGTTAAGTTAATACAGCTTATTTATATTCTGAATGGAAAGAATTTATTCAAATAAATCTAAAGGTATTTAAAAAATTAATTGTATGAGCCATAAATTATTTATGTACAAAAAAACCGAACTATTCACTGCTGTGAAAATAAACACATCGATTAAAATATGGACGAAATTAAGATTAGTGAGAAATGGTTTGAAGAAGATTATTCTGAGTGATTAATACTTAATATATATAAATCTTAAAGTGTATTAATTAGGCACCAAGCTTATTTATTTCAATTTTTATAAAAAACCAAACTGCCTTTCTGTTCGTAATGGCTTCTTAGTGATGCTTCATTTTTATCAGCGAATATTCTTTTCGCTTCATCTATCCCTATTGATGCTGGCTTATAGTTTGCATCGCGCAGTTTAGATTCACATCAATCAAATATCCGAAAAAATAAAAACAACTTAAAATAATGATTTTTAATCATTTATTTAAAAATTTAAACCATTTTTTAAATAAAATTATCTTACCAAAAGCCAAATTTTTATACAGGAGGTTCGCCCCTATAGAGTTCCAGATCACACGATTTTCATCAATCATTTAGCTGACAGACAGTCTAATTCGCTATGATCAAAGCTCGGCATGGATCTTGTGCGTGGTGCAATTCCTTACAACCAATATCGTGCTCTTTTTTCAATGCCAGTGTGATTGGTGCTTGGCAGTAGGCTATAAATTGTTTAATCGTCGATAGTGCTTAAGTCTAATCTGCTAAAGTCTATCTTGGACATAAAAACAACACATGTTAAAACATTAAGTATGCGCTAACCTTCGAATCGTTCATGAATTTGAATTTCAAGTGAACAAATAATTTACAACAGCAATCGGGTAACCTATCGTGTCTACATCAGTATTAGTTATTAACTGCGGTTCTTCCTCTATCAAATATGCGTTGGTTTCTGAACGTCGTGAAGATCGGATCTATGGGCTGGCAGAGAATTTGGGTGGTGCAGATGCGCGTATCAAAGGTATTACCGTTGGAGGCGAGCCGCTTGAACTCTCTATTCCATATGCAGATCACGAAAAAGCACTAGAAACCTTATTGGCTCGACTCGCCAATTACAAACCGCAAGCCATCGGGCATCGCGTCGTTCATGGCGGCAGCTTAACCAAAGCCGAACTCCTCACGCCAGAAATTATTGATCGAATCCGCGCTGCCACACCGCTGGCTCCGCTACACAATCCAGCACATTTAATTGGTATTGACGCCACCATGCGTTTGTTCCCAGAATTGCCACAAGTGGCTGTATTCGACACGGCGTTTCATCAAACCATGCCGGCACATGCATACCGCTATGCTGTACCTAAATTTTTGTTTACCGAACACAATGTTCGCCGCTATGGTTTCCACGGTACCAGTCACGCTTATGTATCAGAGCGTGGAAGTCAGTTGGCAGGGCAAGTTAAACAAGGGGGTTGGTTAACTGCTCATTTAGGTAATGGGAGCTCGACCTGCGCCATTTGGAACGGCGAAAGCCAAGATACGTCGATGGGCATGACCCCACTTGAAGGTGTTGTTATGGGCACACGTAGTGGTGATATTGACCCTAGTCTTCATAGCTTTTTAGCCAGCAATCTAGGTTGGGATATTGCCAAGATCGACACCATGCTCAACAAAGAAAGTGGCTTACTGGGGCTTTCAGATCAACTCTCCAATGATATGCGCACGCTGATTGAGGCCGCAGATACAGGGCATGAAGATGCCCAACTTGCAATTGAAGTGTTCTGCTATCGTTTAGCCAAATCGCTGGCTGCATTAAGCTGCGCACTTCCACGCCTTGACGGTTTATTCTTCACAGGTGGAATTGGGGAAAACTCAGCATATATTCGTGAAAAAACCATGGCATATTTGCCACACTTTGGTTTTGCGCTCGACAAAACACGCAATAACGGCTTAAAACGTGGTACGGAAGGTCGAATCGACAATGGCACTGGACCTCAAATCTGGGTTATTCCAACCGATGAAGAAGGCCGGATTGCCAAAGAAACCGAACAGGTCGTCGAACAGGCTAAAACTGCTGATGTGCATGTGCAAATGGCGTAAGCATTCAATGATTTCTATAATTCTTTTTTGATAAGGCGGTTATGAATACTCTTTTACTGATTCCTACCGGGGAAGGCGTTGGCCTGACTTCAGCCTGTTTAGGCCTGATTTATGCACTCGATTGCAACGGTATTAAGGCCGGATTTTTAAAGCCATTTTCACAGGAACTCCCGAATCAGGTGGATCGAACCACCTCCTTATTCAGCCATCTTTTCCAAGGCACCACCGTGACCTCGATTGCACACGAAAAAGTGCTACAACGCTGGGCACTCGGTGAGCGCGACGAACTACTCGAAGAAGCAGTGAGTCTACATCGAAATGTTGCAGCCAATTATGACGTGATCATTGTGGAAGGCCTTTTGCCCACTGCTCAAGATCATTTTGCGACTGAACTGAATGCGGCGTTGGCTCAAGCACTCGATGCAAAGGTAGTGCTGGTGAGTACAGCAGATGTGCAAAATCCGCGTCGTACAGCAGAGAAAGTTGAAGCACATCTACATCAGTTTGGCGGTACATCCTCAAATCGTACCGCTGGTGTGCTGTTTATGCGTACCCGTGGCTTACCTGAAGAAACTGCGCATATTCCACTGACCATTGATCCATCATTGCGCCTAGATAATGAAATTGCAGACTTTAGCAAAGAGCTACAACGTTATAATCGACATCTTGGCTCACCAACCTTGCCAATTATTGGCATGGTGCCTTTTAGCAATACCTTAAGTGTACCGCGCACGCTCGATATTGCCTCTGTGGTTGAAGGTGACTGGATTCATCAAGGTGATGCCAAACATCGTCGTATTTTGCATTCGAGTCTAATTGCGTCCAGTATCGAATATGAGCTGAATAAGTTTATTGCGGGTGAACTGATTATCAGTGCATCGGAGCGCACAGATGTCCTGTTGGCCAGTAGCTTAGCCACCAGTAACGGTATTCCACTGGCAGGCTTGGTGCTCACCGAACGCAAAGCGCCGAATCCACAAATTCTGGATTTTTGTCAGCATGCCATCAAGCAAGGCTTACCGATTTTACACACCCAACTCAATACACTGGAAACTGCACAACGACTGGCCGATTTTGGAAACGAGATCCCTACCGACGACACCGAACGTGCAGAACAAGTCACGCGTTTTGTCTCAAGTCATATCGATGTGACTTGGCTTCAAGCCCAGATTAATACAGGGGTTCAGCCCCGTTTATCTCCATCGGCATTTCGTCATGAGCTGGTACAAAAATCAATTGCAGCCAAAAAGCGCATTGTACTGCCAGAAGGCGATGAACCACGCACCGTTCAGGCCGCTGCCATTTGCCAGTCTCGCGGGATTGCGCACTGTATCTTGTTGGCCAAACCAGAAACTGTGGTGGAGGTAGCCAAAGCACGAGGAATTGAATTGCCCGATGATCTGGAAATTATTGATCCCGATCTGATTCGCAATCAGTACATCGCACCAATGGTGGAGCTACGTAAAGGAAAGCTGAGCGATCTTCAAGCCAAAGAGCAGCTTCAAGATACCGTAGTTTTAGGCACCATGATGCTGGCACTCGATCAGGTGGATGGATTGGTTTCTGGTGCAATTCATACCACCGCCAATACAGTTCGCCCCGCTTTTCAATTGATTAAGACAGCACCCAACTATTCTTTAGTTTCCTCTGTCTTTTTCATGCTGCTTCCAGATGAAGTTTATGTGTATGGTGATTGCGCAATTAATCCAGACCCAGATGCCGATCAACTGGCCGAGATTGCCATTCAATCGGCAGATTCTGCAAAAGCCTTTGGCATTGAACCGCGCATTGCCATGATCAGTTACTCTACCGGCACCTCAGGTACAGGTGCAGACGTAGAAAAAGTGGTCCGTGCCACTGAAATTGCCAAACAACGTCGCCCAGACTTACTGATTGATGGACCACTGCAATACGATGCCGCCTCGGTTGAAAGTGTTGGCCGACAAAAAGCACCAGATTCAAAAGTCGCTGGCCGCGCCAATGTGTTTATTTTTCCAGACTTAAATACGGGTAATACCACCTATAAAGCAGTTCAGCGCTCGGCAAACGTGGTGAGTGTTGGCCCGATGTTGCAAGGTCTAAATAAACCGGTTAATGATTTATCACGTGGCGCATTGGTCGATGACATCGTGTTTACCATTGCGCTGACCGCTATTCAGGCCGAGCAGCAACTTGAAGCAAAAGCTGCTGCGCTAGCCTCATAATCACTTTTAATCGCTCTTTAAAAAGCCATTTGCCACGATCAAGTGGCTTTTTAAATTGATTACCAGTGTTACTTCTTTTGAGCCAACCATACCGTATGTCCAGTACATTCTGGATCTTCTGCAATCATTTTGATGATTTTAAAGCCATATCGAGCCAGTAAGTTCCGATATTCTGCGGCATCTAAACTGGCATGATAAAGTGGCTCACCAAACATATCACCAATCGCCTCCCCATCGCTTGGCCCACTGGTAAACATAAGCACACCACCTGATGCAGCATGCATTGAAAACTGTGCAAGCATCTGGCGCTGATCTTCAGGGTTAAGATGAAAAAAACTATCCCACGCCAAGATACCATCAAAGGTTTGCTCAGCACGAAACTGACGAATATCGGCATTTATCCATATCTGTTCAGGAAAATTTTGCTGTGCCATATCTAGCATGACTGTGGACGCATCAACTCCCGTCAATTGACAACCCTGTTCAATCAAATATTTTGCAATGGGTATCCCCGAACCACATCCCAAATCAACTACCTTTGCAGACATGGGTAATAGACCTAAAAAACGATCAAGCCATATTTTTTCGTGTAGAAAATCGCCTCTTAACTGTGTCCAATCACGACCATGTTTTTGATAAATTTCAATAATACTTTTTGCTAAATCACTATACTGCATTAGGATCTTCTCTGTATTAAAAGCACAATTTCCTGCTCTGAATCGCAATCTATGTATCCCTTCGACCTTTAGCCAAAATCTCGCCAAAACTCCCCACAGCCTGATCGTTTTATCATATAATTTAGCCCGCTAGCTAACTGCCCGCTCAAGAGATTTTTTGGTATGACCACAATTATCAAACAAGAAGACTTGATCACTTCGGTCAAGGACGCCCTTCAGTTCATTTCCTACTATCATCCGCAAGATTTCATTCAGGCCATGAGCCGCGCGTATGACCGTGAAGCGAACCAAGCTGCAAAGGATGCAATCGCGCAAATTCTCATCAACTCTCGTATGTGTGCAGAAGGCCATCGCCCAATCTGTCAAGATACGGGGATCGTCAACGTTTTTGTTGATGTAGGTCTAGACGTTAAGTTTGATCTGAGCATGAGCCTAGACGATGCAATCAATGAAGGTGTACGCCAAGGTTATCTTGAAAATACCAACGTACTGCGTGCTTCAGTGCTTGCAGATCCGGCTTTTGGTCGTAAAAATACCAAAGACAATACACCTGCCGTGATTCACTATAAGCTCGTTCCGGGCAACAAAGTTGACATTACTGTTGCAGCAAAAGGTGGCGGTTCTGAAAACAAATCTAAACTTGCCATGCTCAATCCATCAGATTCGATTGTAGACTGGGTACTCAAAACAGTTCCAACCATGGGTGCTGGCTGGTGTCCGCCAGGTATGCTCGGTATCGGGATTGGCGGTACTGCTGAAAAAGCCATGATGCTTGCCAAAGAAGCATTGATGGAAGAAATCAACATGGACGAGCTACTTCGCCGTGGGCCAGAAAACAAAATCGAAGAACTTCGTATCGAAATCTTTGAAAAAGTAAATGCGCTCGGGATTGGTGCACAAGGTTTGGGCGGCTTAACCACAGTCCTCGATATTAAAATTAAAGATTATCCATGTCATGCAGCAGGTAAGCCTGTTGGTATGATTCCAAACTGCGCCGCAACTCGTCATGCCCACTTTCAGCTAGATGGTTCAGGCCCAGCGCATATTCAAGCCCCTAAACTTGAAGATTACCCAGAAGTGACGTGGGATGCGTCTAAATCAAAACGCGTGAATCTCGACACTATCACCCAAGAAGAAATGAACTCTTGGCAGCCGGGCGATACCTTGTTGCTTAGTGGCACCATGTATACTGGCCGTGATGCAGCGCATAAACGCTTAGTCGAAATGATCGACAACGGCGAAGAGCTTCCTGTCGACTTAAAAGGTAAATTTATTTACTACGTTGGTCCGGTTGATCCTGTACGTGACGAAGTGGTTGGACCTGCTGGCCCAACAACCGCAACGCGTATGGACAAATTCACACGTAAAGTGCTTGAGCACACGGGTCTGTTTGGCATGATTGGTAAAGCAGACCGTGGCCCAACAGCCATTGAAGCGATTAAAGACAATCAAGCCACTTACCTGATGGCTGTCGGTGGTGCAGCGTATTTGGTTTCAAAAGCAGTTCGTGAAGCCGAAGTGGTTGCCTTTGCAGATTTGGGGATGGAAGCCATCTACAAATTTGTAGTTGAAGATATGCCGGTTTCCGTTGCAGTTGATGTAAACGGTACATCGGTACATGCCATTGCACCTAAAATCTGGCAAGAAAAAATTGGCAAAATCCCTGTGATTGATGCTACTGCGGGTTAATCAAAAGAGAAAGCGCCTTCGGGCGCTTTTTTATTCTTCAGATTTTGTGTTCACTCACCATGTGAGTGGATTCCACAGTTTAAACGGCTTGACCAACAATACATCACTCTTTTCATCGTACTTTGCCGGTTTAAGCTCTTGCGCTTTACTTCGAATTTTACCGTTTTGATCTTGCGCAACAAAATTATAACTCGATGATTTTAGGCGGGTAAATGCAATCTGATTACGCCCAGTTTTTTCAGGCACGATTAAAAATGGTCCAGAGCGCTCTTTGCGCCCTGGATTTTCTTCATCGTATTTCACGTAATAGCTTTGTCCAGCCTCAACACTCATGTCGATATATTTAGGGTCTTGAAAATGAAACACTGTAAGTGGACGACTGCTCGACAGTCGATAGGTACCCGCGGGAAGCTCAATCCAGTAATAATGATTGTTTAACAAGCTTGGAATACGTTTACCATTGATAAATAAATTGGCTGCCGCAATTTCCTGCTGATTCCAGCGCGTGTCGGGTCGATATAGATACACCACGGCCGCTTGTGGATTTTGTGGCTGAATGGGTTGAAAGTATTGACCCAGTTTTTGATTGACCCACCCTCCCACGCTAAATTTCCCGACATGATACTGATCGGTAATTCCGGGTTTCTGCGTCACATCGACAGGCGGTAAAGTCGAGCGCAGTGCTTGCACATCAGACGATTGAGGCACACTATGCTGACATCCTGTAAGCAACCCCACACCACATAATAAAAAACATAGATTACGCATGACATCCCTCGAAGCGCTTTTTTTGAATTATTTTTGAGCAATCACTTTGCATCTTTTGTTTTTTTAGATTAACACCAGCCGTTTTTAAAGCCAATAAAAAAGCATGAAATGCGTAAACAAATCATGCTTTTTCAGACGAAACAAATTAAGCCGATTTTGAATCAATCACCTTTAGGTCTGAAGCACTTTGCTCTTGACCAGATGTTTTGGCTAAATGTTCCTTCTTGTAAACAGGCGCAGCTTTGCCCTGAATCACCTCTTCATTGACAATCACAGTACCCACATCTTGACGGCTTGGTAGGTCGTACATGGTTTCAAGCAATACATTTTCCATGATCGAACGTAAACCACGTGCACCGGTATTACGCTCTAATGCCTTTTTGGCAATGGCTCGTAAAGCCGACTCTTCAAATACCAAATCTACATTTTCCATCTGGAATAAAGATTCGTATTGACGCGTTAATGCATTTTTTGGCTCAGTCAAAATTTGCATAAGTGCTGCTTCGTCTAGCTCTTCGAGCGTTGCAATCACTGGCAAACGGCCAATAAATTCAGGAATCAAACCAAATTTAACCAAATCGGTTGGCTCAACCTGACGGAAAAGCTCAGCCAGCTTTTTGCTTTCGTCTTTCTTTTTGACTTCAGCATTAAAGCCGATACCACCTTTTTCATGGCGCTGCTGTACAATTTTTTCCAGACCAGAAAAAGCACCACCACAAATAAACAGGATATTTGAAGTATCAATCTGGATGAATTCCTGCTGTGGATGCTTGCGACCACCTTGAGGCGGGATAGAAGCCACAGTGCCTTCAATCATTTTAAGCAAGGCTTGCTGCACACCTTCACCCGAAACATCGCGTGTGATAGATGGGTTTTCAGACTTACGGGTAATTTTATCGATCTCGTCGATATAAATAATCCCTTTTTGCGCCTTCTCGACATCGTAATCTGCTTTTTGAAGCAGCTTCTGTACGATATTTTCCACATCCTCACCCACATAACCTGCTTCGGTAAGGGTGGTGGCATCGGCCATTGCAAACGGTACATCCAGCAAACGTGCCAGTGTTTGTGCCAGTAAAGTTTTACCAGAACCCGTTGGTCCAATCAGCAAAATATTACTTTTTGCAATTTCGACTGCATGTTGCTTGTTGGCCTGCCCAGACTGCCCTGCTTTTAAACGCTTGTAATGGTTATATACCGCAACAGATAAGGTTTTCTTTGCCAGATCTTGACCAATCACATACTGATCGAGTGCCGCCCGAATCTCATGAGGTTTTGGCAAATCACGACTTGCCCAATCTCCTGCTTCAACTTGCTGGCTCGTTTGAACAAGATCCAAGCACACATCCACACATTCATTACAGATATAGGCGTTCTCGCCTGCGATTAGTTTCCCAACCTCAGACTGAGACTTGCCACAGAATGAACAGTGTTTTTGTCCTTGAGGATGTTCGGACATATCTACTCCACAACTTAAATCTTAAAAATTAGGGACGTTTAGAGAGCACTGCATCGACTAAACCGTATTCTTTTGCCGCTTGCGCAGTCATGAAATTATCACGATCGGTATCACGTGCGACACGCTCATAGTCTTGGCCACTGTGCTCTGCCATCAGACGATTTAAGCGCTCTTTGATAAATAGAATTTCACGTGCGTGAATTTCGATATCCGATGCCTGACCACGGAATCCACCTAAAGGTTGGTGAATCATAACACGTGCATTTTCAAGGCAATAACGTTTGCCCTTGGCACCCGCATTCAGCAAGAAAGCACCCATAGATGCAGCCTGACCCATACAGTAAGTCACGACATCAGGCTTGATAAACTGCATGGTATCATAAATTGCCATACCCGCTGTCACCGACCCACCTGGTGAGTTGATGTAAAGGTGGATGTCTTTATCTGGGTTCTCTGCTTCTAAAAACAACATCTGAGCAACAATTAAGTTTGCCATATTGTCTTCGACTTCACCCGTCAAAAAGATGACTCGCTCACGTAAAAGACGTGAAAAAATATCAAATGAACGCTCGCCGCGTGATGATTGTTCAACTACAACAGGAACTAAAGCATTTTCAATCGTTGGAACATACATACGTTTATTTATTCCTAAATTTTTTGTAACTTAACCCATAATCACAATATGAGGGATAATTACTGAAATTGCAAAAAGATTCCAAAGGAAATATCAGATAATTTCAGCTGAAGATAGCGGATTTGGTTGAAACACAACAAAATCACTACAACCATAAAAAAAGGCGCTTGCGCGCCCTTTTTTATCAACAACAATTAACGCGCTTGGCGAGCTTGCTGTTCTTTTAACAACTCTTCGTAAGATACCGCTGTATCTGTTACTTTCGCAGCAGCCAAGATGTGGTCCACTACTTGATCTTCAAGCACAACAGCTTCGATTTGAGCACGTTGTTGCTGATCATTTTTGAAGTATTCAACGACTTCTGTTGGATCTTCGTAAGAAGATGCCATTTCGTCGATGTAGGCATCAACACGCGCTTGATCAACTTCAAGTTTCGCATCAGCAAGTACTTTGCTTACAAGTACGCCAAGTTTCACTGATTTTTCAGCTTGTTCCTTGAACAATTCGTCTGGAAGCATGCTCTTGTCAAATGATTGAGCGCCTGCACCACCAAACTGCTGCGTGAACTGCTGAATCATTTGCTGACGCTGACGATCAATTTCTTGTGCAACCATTGCTTCAGGCACTTCGATTTCGTTCGCTGCAACAAGTGCATCAAAAGTCGCTTGTTTCACTTGGTTACGAAGACCGTTACGTACTTCGCGCTCCATGTTTTTGCGTACATCTGATTTTAGCTTTTCTACGCCTTCTTCTTCAGTAAGACCGAAGATTTTTAAGAATTCTGCATCGATTTCTGGAAGCTTTGGTTTTTCAACTTGCTTCACAGTGATTTTGAATTTCGCTGCTTTACCTGCGAGGTTAGCTGCTTGGTAATCTTCTGGGAAAGTCACATCGATAACTTTCTCTTCACCCGCTTTCATGCCCACGATACCGTCTTCAAAGCCCGGAATCATACGGCCAGAACCCAAGACCAATTTAAAGTCTTCAGCAGAACCGCCTTCAAACTTCTCACCGTCTACTTCGCCTTCGAAGTCAAAAGTTACTTGCATGTCTTTTTTCGCCATGCCTTTGGTCACAGCCCAAGTTTGACGTTGTTTTTGCAAGTTTTCGATCATGACATCAACGTCTTTGTCGTTGATTTCAGTCGCTTTACGCTCAACTTCTAATGCATCAAACGCGTTTACTTCAACTTCTGGGTACACTTCGACAGTTGCTTCGTACACCAAAGCATCATCTTTATGTTCAACTTTTTCAATGTTTGGCATGCCAACAGCATTGATTTTTTCTTGTTGAATCGCTTCAAATACGGTGTCACGAATGATGTCATTGACCACTTCTTGGTAAATGCCAGCACCGAAATCTGAACGAACGCGAGACAAAGGCACTTTTCCAGGACGGAAGCCGTTGATTTTCACAGTTTTGGCAGTGCGTTTTAAACGAGCTTCAAATTGCTCATTAATACGGCTCGTCGGTACAGAAACATTTAAACGACGGGCAACGCCCGAAACCGCTTCAGTCGTTACTTGCATGGCTTCCTCGATAATTTGGTTAGGTAGTAACAATTTTTAAAGTGCCACATTATATGACAACTTTACCGATATACAAAACGGATCATGAAATTGCAACTTTTTTATTCATTTTTCAAGGTAAAGTTGGCTGAAATAGGTCTGATGAAGCGATCAAATCAGATTTGTAGCATCTTTACAGCACAGATTGCGCTAGATCACCACTTTATCGTGATGAATTGAATAGCTGAAAGAAAGTCTCAGCGCATTTACCTAAATGATGTAAAGTCTTTTAGTCATTACTACTAAAAAAATTTATTGAAATCTTAAAAAAGTCTTAAAAAAGTTATAAAAAAATGATTTTTTCTCTTCTTAAAATTTAATTACTTTAAAAAATATAAATTAAAACAATAACCTATACTAAAATAGAAAATTTGGTATCGTTTAAATTCCATAATTTCTCCATTTTTAATAATTAAATCCAATTACATTCGACTACAAATTTTAATAATAATCATTATTATTCGCATACTGTTTCTTATTGATACTGAGACTTCTATGGCGTTTATCACCACTCGAAAGAAGATAGTTTCTTCTGCTATTGCCTCTTCCCTCGCTGTTATGGCCACTCCCGTTATTGCGCAAGACGAGGTCTCTCACCTTGCGACCATTCGTGCACAAGCAGAACAAACAGAAAGCTTAAAAGTTGATACATCTGCCAACAAAAAATATGTCGCGCCGCTACTCGATACCCCAAAATCCGTTGCGATCGTTTCACAAAAATTACTACAGGACACTGGTGCAACTTCTTTAACCCAAGCACTGCAAAATGTACCAGGCATTACCTTTGCAGCCGGTGAAGGCGGTACACCATTTGGTGATACGCCTTATATCCGTGGATATAGCGCGCAGTCTTCCATTTATGTAGATGGCGTAAGAAATGCCACCACACAAAATCGTGATAACTTTGCAGTCGAACAAATTGAAGTCACCAAAGGCTCAAGCTCTACTCTTTCAGGTGGTGGCGGTGTGGGTGGTAGTATCAATCTGATCACCAAACAGGCACACCAAGGCGATGAATACCAAGGGACTGTTGCTGGCGGCACAGATAATTACCGTCATATTCAACTCGATGCCAACAAAGACTTTGGTAACGGTGTTGCAGGCCGTGTGGTCGTGATGGGACATCAAAATGAAAAGCCGGGCCAAAGCAATGGTGCCGAATACAATCGTGTCGGTTTAGCCCCGAGTATTGCGTGGGGGCTGGGTACTGCAACACGTGGTTTGCTCAGTTATTACTACCTACAAAGCTACGATGAACCAGATGCAGGTATTCCATTTCCAACCACAGGCGGCAAGCCGATTTCGGTAAAGCAAGGCACTTACTACGGCTGGAAAAATCGTGATTTTGATAAACGCGAAAACCACATTGGTACGTTCAAGCTTGAACACGATTTAAGTGATAATCTCACTGTATCGAATGTAGCCACCTATACCAAATCCAAAACTGACTACATTTATACTAATGCTGACGATTCAAAAGGTAATGTGGCCAATGGCACCGTATGGCGTGGTCATTCGTTGAGTCGTATCTCAAATACCGATGCCTTTGCAGATCAACTTGCTCTGACTGGTAAATTTAATACTGGCATGCTCAAGCACAGTTTTAATACTGGTATTGAATACAGCGATCAAAGCACTGATCTTGGTCTATATATCACACCTGCCACAAGTAGCACTTGTACCAGCACCAACTATCAATGCACAGATCTCTATAACCCAAGTAATCCGGCATACACGGGTACCATTACACCTTATGCCAATATGTATACCACACGCAGTAAAACAACTTCATTGTACGCACTGGATAGCATTGAATTCACGCCACAATGGTTACTGAATTTAGGCGTGCGTTGGGACAAATTTGATACCAGTGTGAAATATCATAAAGCCGCGATGACCTATGCTGGTGTCGCATCTACAGGTGTCGATGTAGACAGTGACAGTGACTTTTTCTCTTATCAAGCTGGTCTAACTTTTAAGCCAACAGAAAATGGTAGCATCTATGTAAGCTATGCCACATCTGCAAACCCTGTGGGAATTGGTCAAGGAGACAGCAGCGAATCCAGTGTGAGTACCTCGATTGCAGATCTTTCACCTGAAAAAGCACGTACTGCCGAATTGGGCACTAAATGGGATTTATTTGATAAGCGTGCTAATTTAACAGCTGCCATTTTCCGTACCGAAAAGCAAAATACACGTATTCAGGACGCATCTGGTCTATATTCAAATGTAGGTGACAGCAAAGTTGATGGTTTTGAGCTGGAGTTAAACGGTCATATCACACAAAAATGGGATATTTCTGCCGGCTATAGCTACCTCGATAGCGAACTGAAAAATGGTGGCTATTCACGTGGTGTAGCCCTACCATCAGGCGGTCCAATTCCATTTGTAGCCAAAAACAGTGCGACGCTTTGGTCAACTTATAAAGTGATGCCAAAACTCACCCTCGGTGCAGGCGCGCAGTACAAAGATAAAGTCTTTGTTAACTCAAGTACAACAGCAGAGAAATACTTGCCGGCTTATACCATTTATAATGCCATGGCCAAGTACGATATTAATCCGAATGTGAATCTACAGCTCAACATTAACAATATTTCGGACAAACGCTATTTCACTAGCGCACATGCGGCACATTATGCTTTTGAAGGTGACGGTCGCAATGCAGTGTTGGCAATCAACTTTAAATACTAATCGATATTCAGCTCAACCTCGTTGAGATTGATGCTTGATCATTTAAAATAGCCTCAGCATGGGGCTATTTTTTTAATTTTGAATCCACTGAACAGACAGGTTTTACACGTGATCCATCATATTCCAAATGTTCTCAGTAAAGAACAAGTTGCCGAATTTCGTATCCTTATGGACAGTGCCAACTGGGTCAATGGAAAAGTTACCGCGGGAACACTGTCTGCCTCTGTAAAAAACAATCAACAACTTTCAGAGCAAGACCCGCTGACCCACGAGTTAAGTGAACTTGTCATGAAAGCCATCTGGAATCATCCGATGTTTCAGGCAGTTGCACTTCCGCATCAAATGATCCCCCCCCTGTTTAACCGTTACGATGTTCAAGAAAGCTTTGGCTTTCATGTCGACAACTCGATTCGGTTAATTCGAGGCACACAGCAGCAAATGCGTACTGACCTTTCATGTACGCTATTTTTGAGTGAACCAGACGAATACGATGGCGGTGAACTCGTGATTGAAGACACTTACGGCTATCATGAAGTCAAACTTCCTGCCGGAGATGTTGTACTGTATCCCGCGACCAGCCTACACGAAGTGAGCAGCATTACTCGCGGGACACGTTTTGCCTCTTTTTTCTGGGTGCAAAGCTTAATTCGTGATGACAGTAAACGTCATTTGTTGTTTAACTTAGATGAAAGTGTTCGTAGTCTTCGCATGCAGCATGGCGATGGTTATGCTGAAGTGGTTAAGCTAACCAACATCTACCACAACCTCATGCGCATGTGGTCTGAGCTGTAATAAGCAGATACTTACAATATTCGGAAAATGTTTTAGAGATAATAATTTTTATCGAATTAAGAATTTTAAGTGGGAAAAATTTCCACTTAATTTAAATTATATGCAAAACTCAGGGAAATATTTTCCAGTTTTTCAAATTAAAATCTACACTATAATTTTGCATGCCTGTGGTTTTTCGCCTAGACTCAAATGATCAACAATGGTATTGAGTGAATTGAAATACCTCAGCATTTAACTCATGGTATATGGAAATGAAACACGTTTTTGCTTGTCCCTCGCTCACCACATCCATCATGGCTCTCCTGATGCTGCGCCTCGCGCGCGTATAAACCTTATGCCGTAATCGGCAGCCTTAATTTTTGACTTTCACTTTTTTATTGAATTCCCATATAAGAGCAGTGTGCAACGCCAATAACACGACAGCATGCACACTGCAACAAGGAGCACTCTCATGATGTTAGCAGATCCAAGCAAGAAATATCGTCGTATGTACCAACGTGTCGATTTGCCTGATCGCCAGTGGCCAAATAACGAAATCACCAAAGCGCCGATCTGGATGAGTACGGATTTACGCGATGGCAACCAAGCCATTTTTGAGCCGATGAGCATTGAACAGAAATTTAAAATGTTTCAAATGTTGGTCAAAATCGGCTTCAAACATATTGAAATTGGCTTTCCATCGGCATCACAAATCGATTTTGATTTCACCCGTAAACTCATCGAAGAAAATCATATTCCAGATGATGTGTACATTGAGGTATTGGTTCAGGCACGTGATCACTTGATCGAACGTACGTTTGAGTCTTTGGTGGGTGCCAAGCGTGCAATTGTGCACATTTACAATGCGAACTCTCCAACTTTCCGCCAAAAAGTGTTGAATGTTGGCGTTGAGGGTGCCAAAAAATTGGCCATCAATGCTGCTGAAAAAGTAAAAGAATACGCTGCACAATACCCTCAGACCGACTGGATTTTTCAATACAGCCCAGAATGTTTCTCTGCCACTGAATTAGAAGTGGCCAAAGATGTCTGTGATGCTGTCACCGAAATCTGGGAAGCCTCACCTGAAAACAAAGTGATTTTAAACTTACCGGCTACAGTCGAAGTTTCTACACCGAATGTATATGCCGACCAAATCGAGTGGATGCATCGCAATCTTGCTCGTCGTGACGGTGTGATTATTTCGGTGCATTGCCATAATGACCGTGGCTGTGGTATTGCGGCATCTGAACTTGCCATTATGGCTGGTGCAGACCGTGTGGAAGGCTGCGTGTTTGGAAACGGCGAGCGTACCGGAAATGTCGATGTGGCTGCGATTGCATTAAACATGTACACCCAAGGCGTTGCACCTGAGCTAGATTTTTCTAATATTAATGAAATCATTGCGACAGTTGAAGAATGTACTGGCTTGCCTGTGCATCCACGTCATCCATATGCGGGTGATTTGGTCTTCACTGCATTTTCAGGCTCACACCAAGATGCCATTAAAAAAGGCTTTGAGTTCCAGAAAAACGAAGACATCTGGGATATGCCATACTTGCCAATCGATCCAAAAGATTTGGGCCGCGACTACGATGCCGTGATTCGTGTGAACAGCCAATCTGGTAAAGGCGGTATTGCTTACTTGCTCGAATCGAATTACAACGTGGTGTTGCCTCGTCGTTTACAGATCGAGTTTTCACAGATTGTACAGCAGCGTACCGACGAAAATGGAACCGAAATCAGTGCATCTGATATCTGGACCTTGTTCCAAGACACTTATGTGAAAGTGAAAGAGCAGCACTATACTGCCAAAAACTATCGTCTTTCAGATATTAATGGTACTCAAATTATTGAGTTAGATGTGGATATCGACGGTGAAGTCCAGCAGCTTCGCGGTGAAGGCAATGGACCAATTTCGGCCTTTATGAATGCGCTTCAATTGCCAATTGATGTTTTGAACTACGAAGAACGCAGTATTAGTTCGGGTGCCAATGCAAAAGCCCTCACGTTGATTGAAATTCAGGTTAAAGGAACCGGCAAGAGTGCATTTGGTGCAGGCGTACACGACAATACAGTCACTTCATCTATTGAAGCGATTTTAGCCTGTACCAACCGCTTGATTGAGCAAGGCGTGCTCAGTACGGATCAAGTGGCCGCCGCGGCAGTTTAATCTCGCTAAAACCCTCTTTTTGAAAGGATACCTATGGTATCCTTTCTTTTATTATTGATTTAAAGATAAAAGGCGAATTGCTCCCGTGTCTTTTCCATCTGACTCAGTGGGGTTGGTTACTCCGCAAAAATTCCAATTTGAAGATCCTTTGCATTTAGAATGTGGACGTATCTTGCCGCGTTTCGAACTTATGGTTGAAACCTACGGTACACTCAATGCCGATCATACGAATGCCATCTTGATTTGCCATGCCCTATCTGGTCATCATCATGCAGCAGGTTATCATCATCAAGACGATAAAAAAGCAGGCTGGTGGGATGCATGCATAGGCCCCGGCAAAGCGATTGATACTAATTTATTTTTTGTGGTGGCCTTAAACAACATTGGCGGATGTAACGGATCGACAGGCCCGACTTCTCCTAATCCTGAAAATGAAAACCGTCCTTATGGTCCTGACTTTCCACTGGTGACGGTGCGTGACTGGGTCAAAACACAAGCATTACTCTCAGATCGTCTAAAAATTGATGCATGGTATGCCGTGATTGGTGGCTCTTTGGGCGGAATGCAGGCACTGCAATGGTCGGTCGATTATCCAGATCGCCTCAAAAACTGTGTGATTATTGCCAGTGCGCCAAAGCTTTCTGCACAAAATATTGCCTTTAATGAGGTTGCCCGCCAATCGATTCTTTCCGACCCCGACTTCTATCACGGTCGTTATTTAGAACATGACAGTTACCCAAAACGTGGTCTGATTTTGGCACGTATGGTGGGGCATATTACCTATTTATCAGAAGAAGCCATGAAGCAAAAATTTGGCCGAGATTTAAAATCGGGTAAATTTATGTATGGCTTTGATGTTGAGTTTCAGGTCGAAAGTTATTTACGTTATCAAGGCGAGCAATTTAGCCGAAACTTTGATGCCAATACGTATTTAATCATGACCAAGGCACTCGACTACTTTGATCCGTCACGTGAATACGAGCAGTCGCTGACCCGCGCCATGGCCAAAACACAATGTCGCTTTTTAGTGGTGTCTTTTACCACCGACTGGCGTTTTGCACCTGAGCGTTCACAAGAAATTGTAGATGCGCTGATTACCAATCATAAACCTGTGACTTATCTCGATATCGATGCCGAGCAAGGTCACGATTCATTTTTGTTTCCGATTCCACTTTACGTCAAAACGCTTCGCGCATTTTTAGGTGGTGAGGCACATCTCAAATCGACACCAAATCTGGAGGCGATCTAATGCGTATTGACCAACAACTGGCAGAAACATGGATTAAACCGGGTACAAGTGTGCTGGATTTGGGCTGTGGCGATGGTGAATTATTGGCCCATATGAGCAAAAAACATCAAATTCGTGCCTATGGACTAGAAATTGATCAAGAAAAGATTGCAATTGCGGTCAGTCGCGGGTTAAATATTATTCAACAGGATTTGAACTTGGGCTTGAGCCGTTTTGCCGACCAGTCTTTTGACTCGGTGGTGATGGCACAAGCACTGCAAGCCGTCGATGCACCAGACGTGTTATTACGCGATATGGTGCGTGTAGGGAAACAAGCCATTATTACCTTTCCAAACTTTGCGCACTGGAAAACGCGCTCTTTTTTAGCCTTGAAAGGAATGATGCCTGTTTCAGATGCGCTGCCGTATATGTGGTATAACACACCCAATATCCACCTGTGTACATTTAAGGATTTTGAAGCACTCTGTGCTGAAAATGATATTCAAATTATTAATCGACTTGCCGTGAATGGGAATCAGCAAGGGAGCCTTCTGAGTAAGCATGTCCCGAATTTGTTTGGTGAAGTCGCAATTTATCGAGTGAGCGCTCTATGAAAAAAGCACTGTTTGGCACACTAGTAATTGGACTTTTAAGTTTTCAAGCACATGCCGATTACGTTCCACAACCCCAATCGATTGCTGCACAAGCTGCACGTTATTCAGTGATGAGTATCAGCGAATTGACTCAAGCTGCACGAGCTGGTCAGGCAGGTGCTCAGTTTTATCTGGGCGCACATTACCAACATGGTAAAGATGTTGCCAAAGATGATAAGCAAGCGTTTACCTGGTTTAAAGCAGCAGCAGATCAAGGCTTATCCCCTGCTCAGTTAAATGTAGGCCGTATGTATGCAGATGGCGTGGGTGTAGCTAAAAACGAAAGCATGGCGCGTAAGTACTTTGAAAAAGCGGCCAGCAATGGTGATAACCGTGCCAGCTACAATCTGGCAATGATGGAAGAGCAAAAGAAAAACTATCAGGGTGCTTATCAGTGGTACGAACTGTCCACCCGCGATGGCATGCTTGACAATAAAGTCATCAATATGTCGCAAAGCAAAAAAACAGCTTTGGCAGCAAACCTGACCCAAGATCAGATTCGTCAAGCGGTTGACCGTGCAGACAAATGGATTCAAGCGCAGTAAATTTTTTTAGCATTAAGAGCACCTTCGGGTGCTTTTTCTTTTGTTAAAATCACCTCAAAATTTTGTTCGAGCATTTGTTATGTCCAATTCAGCATGGTTAAATCAAGGCACACTGGTCTTAGCCAGTAACAATAAAGGGAAGATTAGTGAGTTTGAAAAACTGTTTGCCGAACTCAAACTTCCTGTTAATGTCATTCCGCAAGGTCAGCTCAATATTCCCGATGCCATTGAAGATGGTTTAAGCTTTATCGAAAATGCCATTATCAAGGCGCGCCATGCCGCCAAGATTTCAGGTAAACCCGCTATTGCAGATGACTCGGGCCTGTGCGTACCTGTTTTGGGCGGTGCGCCGGGTATTTATTCAGCACGATATGCGGGCGATCATGGCAATGATGCCGCCAATAACGCAAAGCTTTTAGAGGATTTACGCCCTTATCGACAGCACAATCAGCCGATTGCCGGTATGTTTGTCTGTGTATTGGCTTTTGTGGAACATGCTGATGATCCACTACCACGTATTTTTGAAGGTTTCTGGCATGGCGAGATTCTTAATGCACCGCAAGGTGAGCACGGTTTCGGCTATGATCCGCTGTTTTGGCTACCTCAACTCGGTATGAGTAGCGCCGAAATGCCAAAAGAACAAAAAAATAAAATCAGTCACCGTGGTAAAGCCATGCAGCTTTTCCGCGACAGTCTTTCGACATCGGTTTAATCACGCCTCGAAGTGGATGTGAGGCTCGCCTTACATCCAACTCAGCAAAGATGTTGTATGAATTATCAGTGCATAGAGTGCAATCAATATACAGCTCATGATTGTACCTGATGCAATATATTTAGCCGATACACCGGTACCTTGATAATGTGTTTCCAGTGCCACAATATTCGCCGCGGGTGGCAAGCAAAACAGTAAAAACATTACGCCAATCGATTGCTGCATATTGGCAATCGGTAAATAAAAATAAGCTGCTGTGCAGAGCACAACACCGCAGATCACTTTTAAACCTAAAATGGCAGCACTACGTTTTAAATCCTGAACATGCACTTTTGTATGTCGTAACCACATGCCGAGCACACACATGCCAGCAAAGCTCATCCCTATTTTCGCAGCGCTGTAAATAAGCTCAAATATGTGAGGATCGTGAATATTTTGTATCCCGACCAAACGGCATAGCCCAGCCAGAATGAGCGCAATACATGGCGGAGACTGTACGACCTTTTGCACAATGGTCCGCATGGACTGCGGCGCATCAGAAACAGCTGTGACCGCCCAAATATTGCCAAAAATAGAACCGCCAATATAAAGCGCCACCATGGCCGAACTGATTTGAGGGCCAAAAATCGCAATTGCAAAAGGAAAGCCCAGCCACGCCATATTGACATAACTAAAGCACAGTGCGCCCAGTCGCTCTTTAAACAAGGCCATATAGACAGCAAACAAGATTAAAGAGACAACGAAGCTAAACAGCATTAAGGCAAGGCTTCCCGCCTGATAAAACACCATGTTGTAAATAATGACAACTGGGATAAATACACGGGCAAGCACAGTGGCAAGCCATGGCTTGAGTCGCTCACTGTATGTTCCTTGTGCCAGCAAAAGCCCAACAATAAATGCCACGACGGGCAAAATTAAATTCACAACATCGCCTTAATATATTTAATAAACTCATTCAACTTGAGTCTAACAGCACTCGCTTAAAATACGCTTGTCTTAAAACTGAAATAAATCAGTCACATTCCTGTCATGCCTTCTTGCTCAAATATCTGCAAAACATTGGAGTAGAAAAAATGGCAGGTTTATCGATTTGGCACGTGATTATCTTTTTAGTGGTGGTGGTGCTGTTATTTGGTACGTCAAAACTAAAAAATCTGGGTAAAGATGTCGGCGGCGCGGTTAAAGACTTTAAAAAATCAATGCGCGATGAAACAGAAGAAAATGCACAATTACACACCCCGCGCACGATTGATGCAGAAGTGAAGACGGCTGAACGTTCTTCTGCTAAAAGCTAAGAGTACGTTGCTATGTTAGATGTCGGTTTTGGTGAACTCTTTTGCTTTGGGATAATTGCCCTGCTGGTACTAGGCCCAGATAAACTTCCGGTTGCCGCACGCTTTGCTGGCCGCTGGTATGCCAGAGCCAAACGTTACATTTCCAATATACAAAACAAGATTGATCGTGAGCTCAAGCTGTCTGAATTTAGAAAAGAAATGCAAGATGAGCTAGACCGTTTACATTCGTTAGAACAAAGTATGCAGGCCCGTTTAAAAGAAATCGAAAAAGCCTCTCAAGAACAACGAATCCATCTCGCAGAGCAACCTGAAGCCGCTTGTGCACC
Source organism: Acinetobacter sp. 243_ASPC (assembly GCF_001054715.1). Classification (NCBI taxonomy): domain Bacteria; kingdom Pseudomonadati; phylum Pseudomonadota; class Gammaproteobacteria; order Moraxellales; family Moraxellaceae; genus Acinetobacter; species Acinetobacter sp. 243_ASPC. The sequence goes on from NZ_JVOR01000095.1 coordinate 154,118, forward strand.
CCAGCTAAAAACAACTTACATCTTGTGTCATGTGCCACAGCACGTTGTACCGTTTTGTACACATCAACAACTTCGAAGATGTGAACGCCAAAATGATGTGATTCCTCAACATTCTTCTGTCGAGTTAAAGATTGCCGTATGAGCCAGCTTCCTTCAAATGACATCATGCCTGCACCAGAGTCTCTGGAGCAGATGCCTATTACTCAACATTTGATTGCTTTAAGACGTCATCTTTTTAAGATTGTGGGCGTGACACTGCTTTTGTTTTTTATTTTATTGCCTTTTCGAAACACCACCTATCAGTGGCTGTCTGAGCCTCTGCGTCGCCAGATGCCAAGTACATCGTCGATGATTGCCACCGACGTTACCGCTACATTTATGGCGCCGTTCAAGCTCAATCTATGTGTTGCACTCATGTTGGCAATGCCGTTTATCCTATTTCAGCTTTGGACCTTTATTAAGCCCGCGCTATACGCAAAGGAAAGACATCTGGCTATTCCGCTACTTGTAGGCAGTATTGTGCTTTTTTATACCGGCATTGCATTTGCATACTTTATTGCCCTGCCCGGTATCTTGCATTTCTTTATGAGTGTTTCACCAGAAACAGTTGCCCCGATGACTGACATCAACAGTTATCTGGACTTTTGTTTAAAGTTATTTCTGGTTTTTGGATTTACCTTTGAAATTCCAATCGCCACCTTGCTGCTTATTTTAATCGGCATTGTGAGCACTCAGAGCTTGATTGAAAAGCGACGCTTTATTGTGGTGGGATGCTTTTTTATCTCAATGTTTATTACACCACCCGATGCGATTTCGATGATCATGCTCGCGGTACCAATGTGGCTATTGTTCGAATTGGGACTTCTGTTTGGAAAAATGCTGGAAAAACGTAGAGCTTAATCTCTGCGTTTTTTTATGCGCTATTTTCGTATTTTTAAGCACCATCAGTTTCATAAATTCATATAAGCCATTCATCACACTGTCTTCAATCTGACACCAAAGTGCAAAAAAAGCGTCATTAAGCTTTTCTAAAATCAGTGCTGTTTTCCTTCTCACATATAATGAACACGGATCTCTCATGACAACGACACCGGCAAATCAACATCCTACCCGTCGCGATCTACTCAAATGGTTTACTGGTCTTCCTTTTTTACCACTCGGGGCTATGGCAACAGCCGCGACACTGGCAGGCTGCAATGACAGTGATAATGGCACCACTACGATGCCAACCAAAACCGTTAATTTAAAAACGGCAACCTTTACCTCAATGGATGCCCCTTCACTTGCCAATCCTGCTGCAATGGCCACCACAACGGTCAACTCGAAACTGAGCGTAAGCTGGGACGACGGCTCACAAACTGACTATCAGTTGGCCTATAAGCCATTCTTCAAAACAGGCGACTCTGTGCCTAACCTGAGTGGTGGAACCATCATTGCAGGGGGTTATGTCGATGCAAAAGGCAACCCAATTGTCGATAAGTCGGTGGCGGGTAAAGAGCGTCAATTCTTTTCTGACTGTCCAGATGGTTCTTCATTAATTACGGTACCCAATGCCAGTGTCGCAGGTGTCACCAATCCGGTTTTTCATGTAGTGCAATTTGAATACACCACTAAAGATCAGGCAGGTGCCAGCATGTATGGCAAGCTGCCTTCTCCGATTGCGATTTTGACACTCGATCAAGACCAAAAAACCGGTCATTTAGAGCTGAAGAAATATTACAACGTTGATATGTCGAGTGCCTACGGACTCTGGATCACCTGTGGTGCCAGCATGTCACCGTGGGGAACACATCTGTCGAGCGAAGAATACGAGCCAGACGCCTTTGATCAGGGTATTGGTACAGCGTTGAGTACCGTGACCGCATATAGCCAAAACTATTTTGGTGATAGCACGACTGCCAATCCGTACAACTATGGTCACTTGCCTGAAATTACAGTCAATAAAGACGGTACAGGCAGCGTGAAGAAGCATTTCTGTTTGGGGCGTATTTCTCATGAACTGGTGCAAGTAATGCCAGACAACCGTACCTTAATTATGGGTGATGACTATACCAACGGTGGCTTTTTCATGTTTGTTGCAGACAAAGAAAAAGACTTATCTGCAGGTACACTGTATGTCGCCAAATACACCAGTGTATTTTCTGAAAATACCATTGCCCCAATTCAATGGATTAATTTAGGTCACGCCACCAGCCAAGAGATTTCAGACCTGATTAACGTTCGCAAAATCAAGCCAAGCGATATCATGGAGAGTCTGACCACTCAACCTGCCGATCTAACTGGTTACACCAAGATTATCCTCAATGCCAAAACCCTCTGGGTAAAAGTTAAATCGGGAATGGAAAAAGCTGCGGCGTTTCTTGAAACACACCGTTATGCAGCACTTAAAGGCGGTAGTATGGCCTTTACCAAACTTGAAGGAACAACCGTCAATATCAAAGATAAAGTGGCTTACTCTGCCGTATCGTATTTACAAAAATCGATGGTCAAAAATGGCGCTGGCTGGACAGAATCTAATAACGTGTCATTTAGTGCTGCAATCAATTCAGGCGCTGTGGTTGCCCACGACATGAAAGGCGGTCAAATCGACTCGACGGGTGCGGTCATCAATAGTGACTGGGTTGCGTATCAATCGCGTGTCTTGATTACTGGTGAAGATCTTGCATCGCCAGATGCACTAGGCAATACGGCAAATCCGAATAAAATTGCCAATCCAGACAACCTGAAGTTTTCGGAAAGTTTGCGCACCTTATTTATTGGCGAAGACAGCGGCATGCATGTCAATAATTTCTTGTGGGCGTATAACGTTGATACCAAAGTACTCTCGCGTATTTTGTCGACGCCATCAGGCGCTGAATCGACTGGTTTGCATGCGGTAGATTCGATTAATGGCTGGACCTATATCATGAGCAACTTCCAGCATCCGGGTGACTGGGAAGGCATTCACTCAAATGTAAAAGGTACTTTACAAAGTTATATCAATGCCAATTACAGCAACGGTTATGCTGCGGCTGTCGGCTATATCACCGCAGACCCAATTGCGCCGTCGAGTGTAAAAAAATCTTAATCTAGATGGCTTGAACCATAAAAAATTGAGCTCGCAACCGCAGGCTCAATTTTTTGATCAGTATAAACTGCAGGTATACATCCAGCATTTTTCAATTCAGTGTAAGCTTAAAACTTGCTTAAATTCATCGAATTGCAATCAGAGTGTAAAGACACCGTCATATTAAAACTCTACTTTGAATGGAAAATTTTGATATCCATTTATTGTTTGGGGAAAATACATGACACAGCCAACGCCATATCATGAAGATCAAGAGTTAGACAACAATACATCTGACAACATTCATTTTCGCGATATTTTAGAACAATCGATGTCTCGCCGTTCACTCATTGCAAAAACGGCAAGCGGTGCCGTTGCACTGGCCTTGGCTTCTACATTGACCGGTTGTAACGATAGCAATGATGACAATAACAACTCTACCCCTGCGGTTGATCCAAACAAACGCCCTGAAAAGCTCAACTTCAAACCTGTTGCAAAAAACTTAAACGATATCGTGACAGTACCAGAAGGCTATCAGGCCACAGTACTCTACGCGCTCGGCGATTCAATTAATCCGCGTGTTGGTGCGTGGGACGACAACAATATTCCATCAGGTCCGAGCTTCCAGTTCCGTTCTGGAGACTGCCACGACGGCATGCATTATTTTGGTTTAAACACGAGCAGCAACCGATTTGATGACAACGTCTCGACACAGGGATTGCTGGTGATGAACCATGAGTACATCAATCCAACCTTTTTGCACCCGAAAGGCCCAACCAAAGTCGATAATCGCCGACCAGAAGATGAAGTACTCCGTGAAATGAACGCACACGGTGTGTCGATTATCCACATTAAAAAAGACGCCACCACGCAAAAAGTCGAATTCATTCAAAGTTCGGTGTTTAACCGTCGTATTACAGCCTCGACCGTGATGGATTTTGCGGGTGCGGCAGCCGGTGCTGATCTGCTGGTGACCAGCTACTCGCCAAGCGGTAAACAAACCCGAGGAACCCACAACAACTGTGGCAATGGTTACACACCTTGGGGCACGTATTTAACCACCGAAGAAAACTTTATTGGCTATTTTCAGCGTTCGAGCAGCGATGACCTGAAACGTCAACCGCATGAAATTATCGCACTCAACCGTTACGGCCTCAAAGCGGGTTCAAGCTCGCGTTACGGCTGGGAAACGGCGATTGGTCAAATTGAAGCACAAGACCTTTATAGCCGCTGGAATGCCGATGTCAATGCAGCACAGGCAGCGCAGGATTATCGTAATGGCCCGAATACCTTTGGCTGGATGGTCGAAATCGATCCGTTTGATGTGCGCCAAAACCCTGTAAAACGGACTTCACTGGGGCGTTTTGCTCATGAAGACAGCGCATGCCGCGTGGTTGCCGGTCAGCCACTGGCCTTTTATATGGGCGATGACTCACGTGGTGAATACATCTATAAGTTTGTGAGTACGGCAAACTGGGATGTTAAAGATATCAATGGCGGCTATACCGCAGGTGATAAATATCTCAACAGCGGTATTTTGTATGTGGCCAAATTTAACAATGACGGCACTGGTCAGTGGATCGAGTTAAGCTATGGTAAAAATGGCCTCGATGCCAGCAACAAAACCTATCCGTTTCGTCATCAGGCCGATGTCGTAACCTTCGCGCGTCTGGCCGCAGACAGTGTTGGTGCCACGAAAATGGATCGCCCAGAATGGTGTACGGTGCATCCAGAAAATGGTGAAGTGTACGTCACCCTCACCAACAACTCGAACCGAGGCAGCAGCTACCCAACCGATGCCGCCAATCCGCGTAACTATGAAGACACCTACGCGGGCAGCAAAACCAACAAAGGTAACGTCAACGGTCATATCATCCGTTTCAAAGAAACCGACAACAAAACCACGGCTACGACCTTCAAATGGGACATTTACCTGTTTGGCGCAGAAGCTAAAATGGCAGCAAATATTAACCTGTCGGGTTTAAATGACAACAACGACTTTTCAAGCCCGGATGGTATGTGGTTCGATGCACGCGGCGTCTTGTGGATTCAAACCGATGATGGCGCTTATACCGATGTGACCAACTGCATGATGTTGGCGGCTTTACCGGGAACCCTTGGTGACGGTACGACAGCCACGACATCAAATGGACAGCAAACCATTGTGGGCGCGAAAGTAACCGATGAAAATCTACGCCGCTTCTTGGTGGGACCAAAAGAATGTGAGATTACCGGCATTGCTATGACGCCAGACAATAAAGCCATCTTTATTAATGTTCAGCATCCAGGTGAAGATTCTAGCAGTTACGACAAGCCAAGCAGTCACTGGCCTGCAACCCAAACTGACCCAAGCAATACGACAGCTCGCCCTCGCTCGGCGACCGTGGTCATCACGCGTAAAGATGGTGGCGTGATTGCAGGTACCTAAACCCGCATACAATAAAAAAACTGGCTTCGGCCAGTTTTTTTATTGCTGTCGTTCAATCTTGATCTCGGTGATCTGACCCTGCTGCTCACCTTGCTGAATTTTTTCACGCCACTGCCAGTGATGATCATCAAGCGCCAGAAAATTTGAGCAGCGTGTGCCGTATACGGGGCTTTGAATAAAGGTCGAAGAGAGCAGCTCTTCCATCTCAAGACTAATACCGGTTTCGGGTAGCCGTGCAGGAATCACCTTGCGTTCATCTTCCAATATATCCCACGCGGCATGCTCTAAAGTTGCCGCGGGTGTATGCACCTGCATCATAGGTAAAAACTCTTGGGTAAAGCGCTTACGTAAATGTGCTGTTTTTTCCCAGTGCTCCGACATTAAACCGTTGGAGACCACATAAACGCCTTTGGCCAAAACTTGTGGTGCTTCACCGCGGTTGCTCATATAGACTGCCTGCGTTGCATCACCTAAAAATAGATTAAATCCCGCATATGCCTGCTGATGTTGCTCAAGGGTCTTCGCAAAACGGATCGGCGACAGATCTGAGTGTAGAAAATCGGCAATCAATGCCCCACGTGATGTGGGATAGTGCTGCTGATCTTTGCCATCACGAAAATTGGTCACCACCGCCCAGCGTCCAGATGCTGTAATGCCCATCCATGTCCCACCCGATTGCAGATCTTGACCCGCAATAATCGGACTATCGGGCCATTGCTTTAAAGACGCAGTGGGACGCGCGTAAAACTCATCACGATTTGAAAGTAAACAGACAGGCGTGTGGTAGAGCACCTGCCATGCCAAGGCAACAATACACATGATCTTTTCTCGTCATCTTTACACATTGAATGTACAACATTTTTCTGACATTCCGTTAAAATCTCTGGCAAAGATAAAAGCAAGGTACAGGTATGCTCACCTATCCCAATATAGACCCGGTTGCTGTTTCGCTTGGTCCGCTCAAGGTCCATTGGTATGGACTGATGTATTTACTGGCATTTTTATGTGCTTGGGGGCTCGCGTCCTATCGTGCAAAACAACGTGATGGCTGGACCTCGGAAATGGTTTCCGATCTGGTCTTTTACGGCGCTCTCGGCGTGGTGCTGGGTGGACGTGTCGGCTATGTACTGTTTTACGAGTTCGACAAATTTCTTGCCAATCCGATCTGGCTGTTTCAGGTCTGGACAGGCGGTATGAGTTTTCACGGCGGCTTTATCGGCGTGATGTTGGCCATGATCTTGTGGTGCCGCAAATACCAGAAAACTTGGTTTGAAACATTGGATTTTATTGCACCCTGCGTCCCAACCGGTTTGATGTTTGGCCGTATTGGTAATTTTATTGGGGGCGAGCTGTATGGTCGCGAAGTCCAAGATCCGAACTATCCTTTCGGGATGATCTTCCCAACCGATCCGTTTCATCTGGTGCGTCACCCTTCCCAGATCTATCAAGCCATTTGTGAAGGTTTGTTGCTGTTTATCTTGTTGTGGTGGTTCAGCTCAAAACCGCGACCACGTATGGCAGTGTCTGCCTTGTTCCTAATGGGATACGGTGTAGCACGCTTTGTGATCGAATTCTTCCGTGAGCCCGATGCAGATCAAGGCTTTATTTTATTTGGATGGATGACCAAAGGTCAGATTCTGACTGTGCCGATGTTACTGATTGGCTTGTGGATGATGTGGTACGCCTACCGCCGTAAACTTTACGACTGGGGACCACTCAAAACCCGATAACATCTTTCGCTTTAATTTTAAAGGCGGGTCAAGTCAAGCTTTTCCCGCCTTTGATTTTTTGTGGTAAATTCTGCCTATTCTTTTTGAATGATACCTGCACATGCTTGAATTCTGGTTTGACCCGAACATTTCTCGGATTCAAAAATTTTTCATTCTTCTTCTCACCCTCATCGTGGCGATTGCACTGTTTTATCATCAACCTTTACCACTCGACGTGGTGCTGATGTTTACAGGAACAGGCATAATCTTTCTGATATGTCGCTACCTAAAGCTGCATTTTGCTGCGCAAAAGCCAACTGGTTTACTGTATCGTCTGCTGACCTGGATTCCAATTGCACTGATCTTTGCACTGTTGTTTGTAAAAACCATGAACAATCTGATGTGGTGGGGTATTCAAGGGATCGCCTTTATGGCGCTGGCGGTGTTTATTTTTTCACCGCAGTTTTTATTTAGATCTTCAAATTCAGGCGTGAATCCCGATGCTTGAGTTTTGGTATTCCGAGCGTATCACCCGTCCGATACGTTTTGGATTTTGTATTGCGTTATGCGCAGTGATTTACTGGCTCTCGCACATACAGCCGCTTAGCCCGAAATATGTCGTGATCAGCGTTTTGATTGGAATAGTGACGCATATCATTCGCCATAAACGACAACAGATTCATCATGATAATCCTTACCGCGAAGGCTTTAATATTTTAGCCAACGTGTTTCCAATTATAGCCCTCATCATCACCATTTCGCTGCTGCCCGACTCATCAAAATGGATACCGGGCCTGCAAGTATTGGGCTTTAGCGTGCTCGGATTATGCTTGGCCTCTACCGCCCATTATCGTGAGCCACGTAAATAACGCAGGCAAGATTGTTTGCTGTTCTTTGAAGACAAAAACGGCTAAAATTTGCAGTCGATTGAAACTTGTTGTCGCTTAGTCAAGCGGCGACTATACGATTAGAGAGAACCATGCGCACCTACTTAAACCTTTTACAACATATCCTAGACAATGGCGGCGATAAAGGTGACCGTACAGGGACAGGAACACGTTCTGTATTTGGTCATCAGATGCGCTTTGACCTCAGCCAAGGCTTTCCTCTGCTCACCACCAAAAAAGTACACTTTCGTTCAATTGTGATTGAACTGTTGTGGTTTCTAAAAGGTGATACCAACGTACAGTACCTCAAGGACAACAAAGTCAGCATTTGGGACGAATGGGCGACAGCTGAGCAAACCGCGCGTTTCGGTCGCCCAGAAGGCGAGCTTGGCCCGGTGTATGGTCATCAGTGGCGTAATTTTGGCGCCAGCAAAAATGCAGATGGCAGCTATAACCAAGACGGATTTGATCAGATTTCATGGTTAGTCAATGAAATTAAAACCAATCCGAACTCACGCCGCTTGATTGTATCTGGCTGGAATCCAAATGAAGCTGGACAGGTCGCACTGCCACCGTGCCACACGTTGTTTCAGTTTTTTGTACAAGACAATAAATTGTCGTGTCAGTTATATCAGCGCAGTGCCGACGTATTTTTGGGTGTGCCGTTTAATATTGCCAGTTATGCACTCCTCACCCACATGATTGCGCAAGTCTGTGGCCTCGGTGTGGGAGATTTTGTCTGGACAGGTGGCGATACACATTTATATGCCAACCATTTTGAACAGGCCAAACTGCAACTCACCCGTGAACCGTTACCACTTTGTCAGCTTAAATTAAACCCTGAAATTACCGACCTGTTTGATTTTAAATTTGAAGATATCGAGATTGTTGACTACCAGTCTCATCCTGCAATCAAAGCACCTGTCGCTGTATAAGGAAAGCAATTAATGGCATTTCAAGGCTTAGAAGTGGTTCACGTGGTGGCCATGGATCAAAAACAGTGTATTGGTCAAGGTAATGCATTGCCGTGGCATATTCCTGCCGATCTCAAGCACTTTAAAGCAATTACCCAAGGTGGCGTGGTGGTTATGGGGCGTAAGACACTTGAATCGATGGGGCGCGCATTGCCCAACCGCAGTAATTGGGTGATTACCCGCGATGTAAACTGGTCATTCGCAGGTACGCACGTGGCACATAGTATTGAAGCTGCTTTAGAAGGTGCTGCGCAAGAGGCAAAAGCCGCGAATCAGCGTGCGCTCTTTATTATTGGCGGGGGAGAAATCTTTAGTCAGACACTGGATATTGCCGACTGGCTTGAGCTGACGCATGTCGAGCTTGATGTGCAAGGTGATGCATTTTATCCAGACCGACCTGCTGCCTTTAAAAAAATTGCCAGTGAATCACATATTGATGACAAAACAGGTATTGCGTTTGAGTTCGCAAGTTACCGAAAATAAAGACAATCCCTAGCTGATTGTTGGTTTATGCATACAACTGGAAAAAAAGAATTTTTACATGCCCTAGGGATGGGGCTTTTACATATGATTTTCAGTGTTTTTGTGATCTGCTCAAGTATTTGGGTGTGTGCGGCACTCTGGATTCAGCAACCTTTTGGATGGCTAGGTAGTCGAATTCTCATCGGGATCTGGATTGTTTTTGCCCTCAGCGTATTGGGGATTTATATCAGTCAGCATATTTTGGGGCGCGGTAAAGATATCGTGCTGTACATGCTGGCATTCTTAGTTGCACTTCTGTGGTATTTTTCACTGGCGCCCGCGCAAAATCGTGATTGGGACCCAGAGGTCGCTCGGCTACTAGATTACCAACGCCAAGGAGATCAGATTACCCTGCACAATGTACGAAATTTTGACTGGCAACCTGATGGTCAGTATACCGAACGCTGGGAAACTCGTCATTACAACCTGAATCAGCTTCGAGGGGTCAATATCATTACCTCATACTGGATGGGCCCGCAAATTGCCCATACCTTGGTGAGCTTTGATTTCGAACAGCAAAAACCGCTGGTGTTTTCCATCGAAATCCGTAAAGAAAAAAATGAGAATTTTTCGGCAATTGGTGGTTTTTTTCGGCAGTTTGAATTAAGCCTAGTCGCAGCCGATGAAAAAGATATTGTGTATACCCGCAGCAATGCTCGCCATGAACAGGTCTATCTGTTTCCTGTTCAGGTATCTAAAGAGCAAGCCAAGGCTTTATTTTTGGAATACCTTAAAACCTCAGATGAACTACGGGCAACACCAAAATGGTACAACACCCTGACCAGTAACTGCACCACCTTGGTTTTTGATATGGCACAAGCCATCAATCCAGATGAACTTCCTAAAGATTATCGCTTACTGGCGTCGGGATACCTACCAAACTACTTATATGACTTAAATGTACTCAGTCATGACTACAGCATTGCCAAGTGGTATCAGATGGCTTACATCAATGAACGGGCAGCCGAGTATGAGAAATTCAAACACCAAAACAGTCTAAATTTCTCAGAAGTGATTCGTTATGGTATTCCACAGCCGAAGCAGTGACACCTCAATCTTCGAGGATTACCCCGTTCTTCAACCCGATTATGCTGTATATTTTTTCTTAATGATCGAGAATCGATCGGGTTAGATCTTGTCTCATCATCTCGTAAAATAAGCTTACACAATCACACGCTTTTCTACTCGATGTATCTACATTGATTTGTTTTGCTACTGCTCAAGAACAAGTTGTGAAGCAAAGAGACATCAACATGATCAAAACATGGCTAACAGGGACTTGCCTGTGTGCAAGCGTGCTTTTTACCGGATGTGCGGTAACCCCTTCGACATCATCAACTGATTCTACGACCAAAACAGCTGTAACCTCTAGCAGTAGCGCCAATGCGAGCACGGCCAATGCACTGCTTGATCGCAACTGGACGGCTACTGAAATTAATGGCTTTCAAATTAGCACTCAGGTCGCGAATAAACCGAGTTTGAAATTTGATTCAAAAACACAGCGATTTAGCGGTACAGATGGATGTAATCGTATGATGGGAAGTTTTAAGGCAGACGCCGAATCACTTCAATTGGGCGCTGCGGCATCGACCAAGATGATGTGTCCAAATACGGATCAAAACATCAGTGTGCAATATCAGCAAGCACTTACAAACGTATCGCGTTACCGAGCAAGCCCTGAACATCTCATTCTGATGGATCAAAGCGGACGTATTGTGATGGCTCTCGATGCATCAAAATAAAGACATTGTGCCTTATGGTCTTTTAATTGAGCAGGTCGCCTCAATATAGATTGTACGTAAACGAAAAAACGTGATATTAAAACCCTTTGCTATTTCGAGGAAAACCATGCAACAGGCATTATTTGGCGGCGGATGTTTCTGGTGTACTGAAGCAGTATTCTTACAAATCCGTGGCATCGAAAAAGTTGTCAGCGGTTATGCAGGCGGTGATACACAAAATCCGACCTACGAACAAGTCTGCACAGGTGAGACCAATCACGCAGAAGTGATTTTGGTGGACTTTGACGAAACACAGGTCAGCTACGACGATTTACTGCACGTGTTTTTTGCTATCCACGATCCAACCACGCTGAACCGTCAAGGCAACGATATCGGTACGCAGTATCGTTCTGTCATTTATTATTTTGACGAGCAACAAAAAGCAGATGCAGAAAAACTCATTCAAGAGTTAAAAGCCGAAGGCATGAATGTAGTCACCGAGCTCAGCCCAGTACCTACTTTTTATGCGGCTGAAGATTATCATCAAGATTTCTACACCAAGAATCCGTCTCAAGGCTTTTGTAATTTTGCAATTCCTCCAAAAATTGCTAAATTACGTAGCAAATTTCAGTCTTTACTTAAGGCCTGAACAAAAAAAAGCAACTCGATCGAGTTGCTTTTTTATTGCGCTCAATCTAGAGCGTTTAATTTTCACTGACAAAAGCAATATCGCTGAGTCCGGCTCCACTCGCACGAGACATCACTTGTGCGACAGTATCATAACGTGATGCTTTATCGGCTTTTAGCATAACTGTCGGCTTTTGCGCCTGCTGGCCTGCCTCTTGAAAACGCTGATTAAGCTCATCTAGCGTAATGGTTTCTTGCCCCCAAGAGACATCACCATTGGCATTGATGCTAATGGTAATCTCTTTCGGTGGCGGTGGCTGAATCTCAGCCGTGGTTTTTGGCAAACTTAATGGTACCGATGGGTTTGCAACCGTTGCTGTGACCAAAAAGATGATCATCAGTACCAACATGATGTCAATTAACGGAATGAGATTCATCTCATTCATGCCACTGTCGTGGTCTTCACCCAATTGAAATGCCATTAAGCCTGACCTCCAGCAAAGCTTTGTTGCGCTGCCTTCACTTCAGTTTTGTGTTCAGCAGATTCTTGCTGCAACATGGTATCGATCAGCAAGCTATGAGCCTGATCTTGTAAATCATGTGCTAAACCGCGGTTGTAACGTACACAGATGTTGTATGCCAATACCGCAGGAATCGCAACAGCCAGACCTAAACCGGTCATGATCAGCGCTTCACCTACCGGTGTCGCAACTTGTGCCAATCCTGCTTGTCCGCTTTTACCTACTGCTACCAGCGCATGGAAGATTCCCCAAACCGTACCAAACAGACCGACAAACGGTGCCAAAGAGGCAATGGTACCGAGTACTGCAACGCCTTTTTCTGCACTGGATTTTTCTGCAGAAATCTGACGCAGTAACGCCTGCTCTGCCACTGCCTTACGCTGCTCGAAAGTCAAGTGAACAAACTTGGCTTTCAGACTACTCAGTGCTTTAGCGAGTTGAGCATAAGCTTGTTGTTTTAATTGGCGGGTTCCCATCAAACGTAAGATAAGAATCGTCCAGGTTGCAATCGACATTGCCAAAAGCACGAAGTACAGTGTTTTGCTGACTGCATCTGCATGTTGCCAATAAACTGAAAAGTTCATACTCGAACTCCTGAAAGTGTTAGCCGTTAGGATTTAATGTTAAGTCAAAGGGTTGCTCAGCACGAATAGGGTAAGCAACACCATTTTCTTTATACGGTTTAAATTTTGCACTACGTACCGCACGCAGAATCTTGTCATCAAGCGCAGGCACACCACTACTACGGGTAATCCGCGCATTGATAATCTTGCCAGTTTCATCCGCCTCAATCATCACCACAATACTGCGTGTTTGACCTTGCAAATCACGGTTGGTATATGAAGGACGCGGCGTACGACTCCACTGCACCCCAGCACCGCCAATCGATACACTCTTTGGTGACGGGTCGCGGTTCACCTGCGGCTGTGCAGCAGGTTGAGGCTTGGCTTTTTCAACAACCTTTTCCGTAACGGTGGTGGTTGTCGTCACTGGCTTGAAGTCTACCTGTGGCTCAGTTTTCACCACTTGTTTTGGCGTTTCTGCTTGCTTGACCTGTTGAACCTTTTCGACTTTTTTCGGTGGTGCAACTTTCTCTACCACCTTGACTTCCTTCACCTCTTTTTTCGGCTTAGGTTGCTCTTTTTTCGATTCAGGCTTTGGTTCAGGTGGGCGCGGCGGCGGTGCTTGAATTTTTACAAAGCGCACATTGAGTGGTTTTTGTTCAATGGGTTTGAGTTCTGGGCTTTTCATCTGGTTGACAGCCCATAACACTCCCGCATGACCAATCACAACCGCGACAAGTGCAGTGATGACTTTTTTCTTCATCGGATTGGGAGAATTCGGAGGTGTAGAATTCATCGATAGTGCAGGAGATTGACTCATAAGAATCTAATTACCTATTTGAGAAGCAATTCACAATCACAACATGTCATCGCGATACAGCTTATCGGTTCAAACAATTAAAGTATCGCAATAATAAATGAGAAGTGTTTTCATTTTCAACTGTTTTTTTTCACATTCAAAAGATCTACTGAAATTTCAATATTTCTCATTTGATTGGAAAATGCGATACACCCTCTTTATATCAAGATGCATGACTGGTACACACCCTTTAAATGAAATGCTATATCATAACATTAATAAGATTAAAAAAAAGTATGCGGCATGCATACTTTTTTAGGAAATAAACTTATTGGAACACGACAGTTTTGTTGCCATCGACAATAATTCGATCTTCTAAGTGCCATTTGACTGCACGTGCCAGTACGTTACGCTCGACGTCCTGGCCTAGCTCGCGTAATTGCTCAACAGTAAAGTCATGATTGACACGCTCGACATCTTGTTCAATGATCGGCCCCTGATCCAAATCCGCAGTCACGTAGTGAGCAGTTGCACCAATCAGCTTCACCCCCTTTTCATGCGCTTGCTTGTACGGATTTGCCCCTACAAATGCAGGCAAGAACGAGTGATGAATATTAATAATTTTCATCTCCCAGTTTTCAACAAAAGTCTCATCTAGGATTTGCATGTAACGTGCAAGGACTAACAAGTCATTGCCCTGCATCAATTCATCAATTTTGGCGTACGCTTCGCGTTTGTTTTCCTTGTTGACGGGTACCACTTCAAATGGAATACCAAAGTTTTCCACGGCCTCACGTAAATCTTCGTGATTTGAAATGACTTTGGTAATTTCACACGGTAAACCACCGCGCGCATGACGCCAAAGCAATTCAAGTAAGGCATGATCCACTTTCGATACCAAAACACCCACTTTTTTCAGATCGTTGACAAATGCCAAACGCCATTGCATGTTGTAGCGCTCTGCAACATTGGCCGAAAAAGTCTGAATCAAGGTATCCTTACGACTTTGTAAATGTTCTAACTCAAACTCAACACGCATGAAGTAACGTCCGCCTTGAGCCTCTGTAGCGTATTGATCAAGTGCGGTAATATTTGCTCCCTGATGATACAAAAAGCTCGATACAGCTTGCACGATCCCGGGCCTGTCTTCACAAGTAATCAGTAGACGTGCTGTATTGGCAGTAGTGGTGTTCATTTGATTAATATCACTATAGGTCAGTTTAAAAACAAGCGGGCTATTCTAGCGCGTTTTTATCGCAGACTGAATAGGGTCTGACAATTACTCGGTTTTCGAGGAAATGCGCGCAAACAAATCAGATGGACCAAAGCTTTCAAGCAAACGCTCGTAGGTTTCGCGGCTTTCTCCCATCAAATATGGTCCTTCTAAAAATACCATTTGACGAAGCGCCTGCCACACCCATTTCTCTTCCAGATGATTACTGTCGCTAATATGGCCCGACATATACAAAAAGTTGGTCCAGTTGGTCAGCACAATCCATAAATTGATGATCAGGGCTTCAATTTCAGAAGCCGTCATTTTCATCAAACCCGCGTCGACGAAAGCCTGATAAATTTTTTGCCCCTGCTGCATCACCTGCCCAGCAAATTTTGGATAGATCTTTTTAAAGTCATCATTGTTTTCAATTAAATGATAAACATCCCGATGCAAAAAACGGTATTCCCATAACTGACTACTGAGCACTTGAAAATAACGAATCTTGTCATTGGCATTGAGCAATCGATCTTTGGGCAAGGCCAGCATATCCAGTGTTTCACGCTGGTACTGCTCCATAAGCTCCTTAATAATCTCTTGCTTGTTGCGAAAGTGATAATACAAATTACCCGGGCTAATGCCCAATTCAGAGGCAATATGATTGGTGGTGACAGACCGCTCACCACGCTCATTAAACAGTTGCAAGCTGGTATGCAAAATACGATCTTTCGTTTTGACTGTTTTCGATGCGGACATTGTTTACAACCGTTGATATCTAATGCATTAGAAAACTAACACAGAAACCTTCTTGACTCTTTAGAGTATTTACTCTAAAAATTATATATAGCTCAGTTCCACACTATGGTAACGCGTCATGAACAGTCAAACAAAAACAACTTCGATGACTCCACATTCACTTGATGTTCATCACTTACACGATGTCCTAGAGCAGCAAAAACGTGCCTATGAGCGTTATCCTGTTCCATCTGCAAAAGATCGTATTGATCGATTGGCTCGTCTGAAACGTATTTTGGTCAAATATCAGGACCAGTTTGCAGAGGCCATTAATCGCGATTATGGCAACCGTTCGATTGGTGAAACCAAAATCGGTGAACTACTCACCTGTCTTGAACATATTGGCTATTATAGCAAGCATTTGACACAGTGGATGAAACCGTCCAAACGCCATATCAGTATTTTGCATCAACCGGCCAAAGGCTGGGTCGAGTATCAACCGCTCGGTGTAATTGGGATTATTACGCCTTGGAACTATCCATTGCTGTTGTCTGTAGGGCCACTTATTTGTGCGCTGGCCGCTGGCAACCACGCCATGATTAAAATTTCCAGTGCCTCAAGTCAATTTGGTCAAGTCCTTGAAAATGCCCTTTCAGAAGCTTTCCCGCAAGAGTTGGTTACCGTTATTAATGGCGGTGGTGCCATCTCGGATGCCTTTAGTCACCTTCCCTTCGACAAGATGATTTTTACCGGCTCAACTGCAGTGGGTAAAACGGTGATGGCGGCTGCGGCAGAAAATCTGGTACCGGTGATTTTAGAGCTGGGTGGAAAATCCCCAGCCATTGTCCATCCATCAATGGACATGAAAGAGGCTGCGCAGCGTCTTGCGGTGGGTAAACTCTGGAATGCAGGTCAGACCTGCGTCGCACCGGATTATCTCTTTTTACCTAAAGGCCGCGCTGCGGAGTTTATTGAAAACTTCAAGCTGATCGCAACGGGGATGTATCCACATTTGCGTGACAATCAAGATTACACGTCAATTGTCAACGACAAGCAGTATCGACGCCTGCAAGGCTATTTAGATGATGCACGTGCCCAAGGCGCACGTATTATCGAAATTAACCCACATAATGAATCACTTGAAGATGTGCGCAAGATTGCCCCAACGCTACTCACTGGGGTCACCACCGAAATGGACATTATGAAGAATGAAATCTTTGGTCCAATCTTTCCAATTTTTGAATATGATCAAATGGAAGACGTGATCGAGTTTATTAATCGCCGTCCACGCCCACTTGCGCTATACTACTTCGACTTTGATCAGGCACGTGCCGATTACATTGCACAGCGCACGCATTCGGGCCACTTCGGAATCAACACGGTATTGACTCATGTGGCGCAGGATGATCTTCCGTTTGGAGGCGTCGGTGCATCGGGTATGGGTAAATACCATGGCCCTGAAGGTTTTTTCAACTTGTCGCATGAACGTTCAATGATGTCGAATCCAAAGCTCTATAGCTTAAAATATATTCTGCCACCATTTAACAAACCGATTCATCGGCTTATTTCGAAAACACTTCTTCGATAACCTGATCAAGGCATGATCTGTTACACAGCTTCATGCCGCGTTTTTACCGAATTCGCTTGTCTTTTAATCGTATTTTTGGTATAAAACGCCCCTTGAATAAATTCAATCCGTTTATTTGTATGACTGGCCACAGATTTGCTGTTGGCTAAATCAATGGAGTTCCACCATGTCTAAGGTTTGCCAAGTTACCGGCAAGCGTCCAGTCGTTGGAAACAACGTCTCACACGCCAACAACAAAACCAAGCGCCGGTTCGAGCCGAACCTGCACCACCACCGTTTCTGGTTAGAAAGCGAAAAACGTTTCGTACGTCTTCGTCTAACCACTAAAGGTATGCGTATCATCGACAAATTGGGCATTGAAAAGGTTGTAGCTGATCTTCGTGCTCAAGGCCAAAAGATCTAAGGAGACCTTGCAATGCGTGACAAGATTCGCTTAGTTTCTTCAGCTGGTACTGGTTATTTCTACACTACCACGAAGAACAAACGTACTATGCCGGAAAAAATGGAAATCAAAAAATTTGATCCAAAAATCCGTCAACACGTGATTTTCAAAGAAGCTAAAATCAAATAATTTTAGATTCTGTAAAAAAACGACTTCAAATGAAGTCGTTTTTTTTTGCATTATTTTTGTTCTGCTTGTTAATATTTATCAATATAAAAATTTGGCATTTTTTTTGCTAATTCATACACATTCCATATTTAAGGAGTCTTGAGTGCCACATGACGTAGATTTAATTATTTTACTGGCAGTCGGATTTGGTTTGGCCTTATTTTTTGGCTATATCGCTGCACGTCTACGCCTTCCTCCGCTCATTGGCTATTTGGTTGCAGGTATTTTAATTAGCCCCAATACTCCAGGAATTGTCGCCGATATGAAACTCGCCAATCAATTGGCCGAGCTTGGGGTGATGTTTTTAATGTTTGGCGTGGGAATGCACTTTTCCCTCAGTGATTTACTTCAGGTACGCCGTATTGCGCTTCCCGGTGCGATATTACAGATTGCAGTGGCCACATTACTCGGCATTGGCGTGGCGATGTGGTGGGACTGGAGCTTCGGATCTGCGTTGGTCTTTGGTTTAAGTCTATCGTGTGCCAGTACAGTGGTCTTACTCAAAGCGCTTGGTGATCGTGGCCTGCTCGATTCGGTCAACGGCAAAATTGCCGTCGGCTGGCTCTTGGTTGAAGATCTGGTGATGGTCTTGGTACTGGTACTGCTGCCTGCCATGGCCGTACTGCTTGGCGGCAAAGAGCTGGCACACGGTGCAGCGAGCAGCAATATCTGGCTGACCATCGGCTTAACTTTGCTAAAAGTTGCAGGATTTATCGCTTTTATGCTGATTATCGGCAAACGTTTAGTGCCGATGATCATGCAGTTTGTGGCACGTCTGGGTTCCCGTGAGCTGTTTACCCTTACCGTGGTGGCTGCGGCAGTTTCGATCGCCTATGGCTCCTACGCTGTTTTTGGCGTGTCGATGGCACTTGGAGCGTTTTTCGCCGGCATGGTGGTGAAGGAATCCGATTTTAGTCACCGCGCCGAAGAAGAAACGCTACCCCTACGTGAAATTTTTTCGATTTTGTTTTTTGTGTCTGTGGGCATGCTATTCGACCCACGCATTTTGCTTGAGCAACCGCTACAAATTCTGGCAGTTGTAGCGATTATCATGGTAGGTAAAACACTGGCCGCCATGGCACTGGTTTTGTTTTTTCGCTATCCGATCAATACCGCGCTGACTGTTGGTGCCAGTCTGGCACAAATTGGCGAATTCTCGTTTATTTTGGCCACATTGGGTGTGACTTTAGGCCTACTCACGCTCGATGCGCAAAATCTGATTTTGGCAGGGGCGCTGTTTTCAATCACCTTAAACTCTTTTATCTTCTCGGCTATTGAGCCAATCCAGCGCTGGATTCGAGAACGCTCACATCTGGCACGTTTACTCGAACGTAGTGGTGACCCGCTGGCGATGCTGCCCGATGAGCTTGATCAAACCTATTTACGTGATCAAGTGGTGATGGTCGGCTATGGTGAGGTTGGGCGACGCATTACCAAAACCCTCATGCAACAAGAGATTAAGGTGGTGATTGCAGAAGAAAACCGTGAAATTGTCGAAGATTTACGTAAAAAAGGCATTGCTGCAGTGAGTGGTGAAGCGACTGAGCCTAGCGTGCTGATTCAGGCACATATTATGCACGCCAGACTTCTGGTACTCTCGCCAATGGATATTATTGATATTCACCGGATTGTAGATATTGCCAAGCAGTTAAATCCACGCATTGAAGTGCTTTGCTGTGCAGAAAGTCACGAAGAAGCCGACGTGATTCGTAAAGACAATGTAGGACTGGTGTTTTATGCCAAAGAAGAAATGGCCAAAACCATGAGTGCCCATATTTTAGGGCAAATTGAACGTGCACATCAGGCACCAGCAACGCATTAAAAACAACAGATCTAAAAAAAGCGTACTTAAAGTACGCTTTTTTTTAACTCATAAATTCTGGTTGCTCATCCACGACCTCTGCATGCCATTGGTTCACTTGTTTTTCAAGTAAACCAAACAACGCTGCCTGAATCATGTGCTGGGCAACAAGCGCGGTTTGATCGCCGAGAAGTGCTTTGACTTCATCGTTAAACTGGATCTTCACCAAAGGCTCTTGATTAGAGCCCGCATTGCGCAAGGCCAATTCGCCACCTTCAAGTTGAACCAACTCTAAGATTGCTTCTTGGTTACCAAATAATTCTTTCAACTGTTGTATCGACATAAACCCTCCATGCTTCAACATGGTGGCAAAGAGCACCTGCACTTTGCTAACTGTAGAATTTATATATAGGAGCTCTGCTTGAAAATTTCAAGCATCTCCATCGAAAGATGCACTAAAACTCAACCATTTCATTACGAAAACCGTCAATCAGCTGACTCAGTTCTCGGTGCCATTCACGGAGTATTTTGACATCAGGTAACCACGATTGCGGCCCTTGCGTGACTTTAATAATCAGATTTGAAGAGGTTTCTTCTTCAGGTGTCGGCTCAGTCGGCTCAGGTGCATACTGACACATGCGATAAGCACGCTTAAGCTCTGCAATAAAGCCATCTTTGGCAATTTGCTGTAGCACGGCAACTTCAGGCGATACCTGCCCCTTTTCTGCCATTTTCTCTTCAATCGACTTGAGCGTCGGTTGCAGGTCGTTTAAACGATAATAACGCACCAGCTCTTGCAAAAATGCCAGCACAGCACCGTGCAAATGAAAAACCGCAGCTTCACGGTAAGCTTGGGCTTGCTGAACATGCTCAATCTGCTCGGCTTGCTGACACGCCAAACGCGCAAAATAAAGTTTTTGATTGGTTCGGTCGGCATGATAACGAGCAACACGGGACATACAATTTTCCTAATTTCTTGGCATGTGTTATAGGCCTAAGATTAAACTTAATTGAATTCAATGCACAATAAAAAATTACACCACATCCAACTCTATCCAATAAATCTTTCTTCGAGCTGGTATATCCACAGGAGGATGAATGGGCCTAACATTTTCAATGACCCAAGCCCAATAGCCATCTTCCCAATAGCTTGCTTTAGCCTGTTCAATCTCACTTTTCTGCCAAGCATGAACAGATGAAATATCCCCCTATGCAACTGCTCGACCTAATTCCTCATCTCCATCCTGATTCAGATCATGTGCATTTTCAATAATAACTAATATCTTTAAGAGAAAGCTCATTGGGGCGCCATGAACGAATTTCCAAGGTTTTTATGCCTTCAGCAATATAGATTCCCGATGGCGCAACAATCGATAAAGCAGGATAAATTCTTCTCATGATTTTCCCATAAAAAAAGGAGCATCCTCTGCTCCTCTCCTTTAAGCCTGTGGCTTATCTTCAGCCTGCTTTACACGAATTCCTGTCCCATGTAAACGCAAAGTATTTAAACCTTTAATAGCTTTCACCGCTTCACGACCATGTGGCATCTCCACAAAAGCAAAGCCTTTAGATTTACCTGTTTCAGCATCTAAAACCAATTGGCAGGTTTCTACTGTGCCATATTGTTGGAACAGTTTCAGTAACTCAGCTTCTGTGACAGTACGTTCTAAATTACGAACTAAAATTTTCATTTAACAACCTTCAAAAATAGGCAAAATCATCAAAAAGCAATCGCCTACGCTACTTTCTGAACATTGCACATCAACTACCACAATGTAACTCGCTTAGTTTAATCGAGATTAATCCCAAAATCTAAATTAATCGACCGTCGTTCCATTAAGGCACTTTTTACCGTTTGCTGGCGGGGTTTATGATGCGTTTCCAAGGTACATAGATTGCGGGTAAGATCATTTAAGAAATAGCTTTCAACTTTACGTCCTTGCTCATCCACCACATCTCGCGCCCACAGATTCAGATTTTGCTTGGTAAGAATCAGTTCATTCTGTGCACGAGTCAGCGCGACATAGAGCACCCGACGTTCTTCCTCGACCGCGTCAAAGTCACCCTGAGCACGCGCATGTGGGTACTGACCAGCCGTCACATTCGCGACATAACACACTTTCTGCTCCGTACCTTTAGCAGAGTGAATGGTAATCAATGTGACTACATCTGTATCCGACTGACGTTCAATTTCAGAAATAGAAACAGGGTCAAGTACATATTCCTCAAGAAATTCGCTTAATTGTCCATGTTTGGAAGCCAATTGTTTAACCAACTCAAAGTCACCTTGGCGACGGTTCCAGTCTTTTTTATAGTTCTCGGCCAATTGTGCTTCAATTGCTTGAATACCCAAACTAACACACGCTTGTACTTCCTGCTTCAGCACCATCATCTGTTTCATCATTAATAAGGTTTCAACAGGAATACGTCCAAATTGTTCTAATTGATTAAAAATTAATTCGAATTCAGGTTGAAGTAACAACTGCTGTGCCAGACGACTTGCCCCCACATCGCCCACCCCATTCCATAGGGTAAGAAAGCGCATCCACGCAATATCATCCAAAGGATTGGCAATCACACGTAATAAACTGAGTAAATCTTTCACATGGGCTGTTTCAAGCAGTTTCATCCCTCCAATAAACCGATACGGGACATTGGCTGCAATACATGCCGCTTCAATATGCCGCGCAGCAAAGCTAGAACGGACCAAGACCATATGATCCGACCAGTTATGCCCCTGCAAATAATGACGCTCTTTAATATCAATTGCGATCCATTTGGCTTCATCAAACTCATTCGGGAAAATATGCATGCGCGGCTTAACTCCCTCACCTCGATAGGCATCAAGACGCTTGTCATATTGAATCTCCGATTGATCGAGTAACCAATTCGAAAGGTCTAAAATTTCTTGGGTGGAACGATAATTTTTTTCAAGTTTAAACACTTGAGCATTCGGTACACGTTCATTAAAACGATGAATATTTTCAAAATCTGCCCCACGAAAACCATAAATGGACTGTGCATCATCACCAACACAGAACAGACACACTTGATCTTTGAGTGGTTCAAGCAATGCCCACTGTAAGGGATTGGTGTCTTGCATCTCATCCACCAACATGTGCTTACAAATCGATGCGACATAATCAACCAAGCCTTCAGATTGATCGAGTGCTGAAGCCACAATCGCCAAAATATCATCATAGTCCAGAAAGCTACGTGCACGCTTGCGTGTCTCATACTCTTGCATGATCTTGGCGATTTGATCTTTAAATGCCAAATATTCAGGATGTTGCTTCTCTAAAGCATCACTCAATTTCTGGCGGGTATTACGCGCAAAAGAATACAAATCACATAGCTCTTGTGGCTTTGGAAGTTGATTTGGATTCTTCTTGTCATCTTTACCGCGAATCAGACGGAACATCATCAGTTGATCATCCCGATCAATAATCGAGAATTGTTCTAAACCAAAGGCTTTCGGTACACGGCGCAGCAGGTACATACAAAACGTATGAAAAGTCGATGCGCGGAGTCCTTTGGCTTGCTCCCCCAAAGCCAACTCGACCCGCGCCACAATTTCACTGGCTGAACGACGGGTAAAAGTTAAAATTTGAATTTGATTGGCAGGAACCCCTTGCTCAATGAGATAAGCCGCACGTGCCACGATGGTTTTGGTTTTACCACAGCCTGCTCCTGCTAGCACAAGACAATGCTGGGCATGAGTCGTTGCAGCCGCGTGTTGCTGCGGATTTAACTCGCCCATTAATTGGTCAAAACTCATAGCACATCGATCAATTCAAAAATATGCCTTAGTGTAGCAGACTCTACTCCACCTGCGCATGGGGGCTTGTTTTCATCTGTGGCTCGCACCGCTTGCAAAGCTACGCAACAAAAAAATGCGAGCTGTTTGCTCGCATTTTTTATTGGACTTAGGCTTCGATCCACTTGCCCTTTTCAAACACCAGACTCCATTTGGTCTGTTTACCTTCTGGTGTTTCAGATCCGATGTACTGGGCCTGATTTTTTCGGCTGAATTTAATCAGTGTCGGGTTACCTTCTGGGTCTGCATCGGGCGCATCTAACAGATATTGATACTTTGGATCGAGTTGCTCGGCCACCGTGCGAAGCTCAGCTACTTTTGGCGCTCGCGTTTCACGAATTTTTGGAAACTTGCTGGCTGCCAAAAATAAGCCCGCAGCACCATCACGCAAGACAAAATAATCATCATGCTTGGTCGAGCGCAAGTGCTCCATCTTGATCGGATCTACACGCGGAGGTGCAGGTTGACCACTTTTCAATACTTTACGGGTATTGTCACAGCTGGTGCAGGCAAAGTATGGTCCAAAACGTCCCGTCTTGAGCTGCATTTCACCATCACATTTATCGCATGGGATGGTCGGGCCGTCATAACCCTTGATTTTAAACTCGCCTTCTTCGACTTCGTAGCCGTCACAATCTGGGTTGTTGCCACATACGTGCAGCTTACGGCCACCATCGATCACGTAGCTATCCATCGCGGTGCCACATTTTGCACAGCGATGTTTGGCCATCAAATCTGCTGTTTCAGCAGCATCATCGTCGGAAAATGCAGCCAACGATTCCACAGGGGTTAAGTTCAGGGTACCTTTGCAACGTTCTTTTGGTGGCAGGTTATAACCAGAACATCCTAAAAACACGCCTGTGGTGCCCGTACGAATCTGCATTGGTCGACCGCACAATTGGCAGGCCACATCTGGCACTTCAATCGGCTGATTACGACGCATGCCATCATTGCTGGCAGCAGTATTCAAACGATTTTTGAAATCACCATAAAAACTGTCGAGCAATTCTTTCCAGTTGCGTTCGCCTGTCGCGACTTTATCAAGCTGACCTTCTAAATCTGCGGTAAACGCATAATTCATCAGGTTGTTAAAGCTCTCGTCGAGTCGGTCCGTCACAATCTCGCCCATTTTCTCGGCAAATAAACGACGATTTTCCAGCTTGACATAGCCTCGATCCTGAATGGTCGAGATAATCGCCGCATAGGTCGATGGACGACCAATCCCACGTTTTTCCAGTTCTTTAACTAAAGAGGCTTCGGTAAAACGCGCAGGCGGTTTGGTAAAGTGCTGACTTGGATCGAGTTTTTCAAGTTTGAGTGTTTCGCCAACTTTTACCGCAGGCAGTAACACGTCGTCGTCGGATTTGTTGGCACCACGAACACGGGTAAAGCCGTCAAACACCAAGGTACGGCCTTTGGCACGTAATTCAATATTATTGGCATCGACCGTAAGCGTCGATGACAGATATTCAGCAGGCGTCATTTGGCATGCCACGAACTGGCGCCAGATCAGATCATAAAGTCGCTGCGCATCACGTTCCATTCCTGCAAGTTGGTCACCTGTCAGTGCTACATTGGATGGGCGAATGGCTTCGTGCGCCTCTTGTGCGCCAGCTTTGTTGCCATAGCGGTTTGGTTTGGCAGGAACATATTTGTCGCCAAACTGTTGCTGAATATGCTCGCGTACCATATTCACCGCATCATCACTTAAAAAAGTCGAATCGGTACGCATATAGGTAATAAAACCAGCCTCATATAAGCGCTGTGCCATCATCATGGTCTTTTTCACTGAAAAGCCCAAACGTGTGCTGGCAGCCTGCTGCAAGGTCGAGGTGATATACGGTGCGCTTGGATTGACCTTGGTCGGTTTGTCTTCGCGCTGTGCAACTTTATATTCGGCATCTTGAAGCAGCTTCAAAACAGCATCGGTGTCTGCTTTGTTACGCAGCTTCAGCGTTTTGCCCGCCTGTTTAACGGCTTCTAAGCGAATTTGATCTTTTTTAGATAGCGTATCGGCGAAAATCTGCCAGTATTCTTCGGGAATAAAAGCACGAATTTCACGCTCACGCTCAACCACCAGCTTAACCGCGACCGACTGCACGCGTCCGGCAGATAAGCCACGTGCAATTTTTTCCCACAATAAGGGCGAAATCATGAAGCCAACCACGCGATCTAGGAAGCGACGCGCTTGCTGAGCATTGACTTTATTGGTATCGAGTCGTGCGGGGTGCTTAAATGCTTCCTGAATGGCATTTTTAGTGATTTCGTTAAACACCACACGCTGATAACGACTCTCGTCGCCACCGATCACTTCTTTTAAATGCCATGCAATCGCCTCTCCCTCACGGTCCAAATCCGTTGCGAGATAAACTTCATCGACTTGCGAAGCAAGTTTTTTCAGCTCGGCCACGACATTTTCTTTGCCTGGCAAGACTTCGTACTGCGCCGTCCAACCGTGCTCAGGATCTACTCCCATACGATTAATCAAGGCCGTTTGAGCTTTTTTCTCTTTTTCTTCAGCGCTGAGTTTGGCTCGGCTGACTGGCTTTTTTTCACTTGATTTGGCTGAACCACCTGTCGGCAAATCTCGCACATGGCCGACCGAAGACTTTACAATGTACTGAGAGCCTAAATACTTGTTGATGGTTTTCGCTTTAGCAGGCGACTCCACAATCACTAAGGCACGTTTATTCGCAGCAGACTCTGAAGATGCTGAAGTGCTCTTTTTGCTTGCGGATCGAGGGGCATTCGCCATAATAAACTGTTTTTCCTGTGAATTAATAATGTTTAGACTTCGGCGAGCTTAAGTAAATACGCTTTCATCTCGTCAAGTTGTGTTGCTTTTAGATCGGATTCTTCATCCCAGTACACGCCGACACAGTTTGCCTGCATATCAATAGCATAAATCCCTTTTAATGCAATGGTGGAATGATTAAATTTAGTATCCCCAGCCACGACATTGAGCTGATTGTCCACCACACGCGCACGCATTAGAGCTAAACGCGCTTCTGGAATCAGTACACTATAGTAGGCGACCATACTGGCACGGTTTTCAGAGGCCATCGGAATTTTTGTCCACTCAGGGGCTGGAACAAGACGTGGATGCAGTCCGATCTTACGCGCTTTGTCACGCATCAATCCTAACGCTTTTTCGCGCGGACTGACGCGCAAGCCAAAAATTGAGCCCAATACAAAGACCACGATAATAATCGCAACCCATAATCCTAAATGTTCCATAGTTAACCCTGTTCTACTCTTTTATTAGAGTTGCATAAGCGCAACATAAAACGCAAGTTTTTCATGCAAAGCATCTTAAGCTGGCGCAATGGCCTGTAAAACGAATGCGTTCAGTGAATAAATGTCTGGGCTGTATAATGTAGCTGATCATCATCTAACTGAATGTATCCCTTATCCATTAACCCTTTCAAAAGATGATGAATATTGGCTTTGGGAAACCAGTCTTGCAACATATCGCGTAAGCTGAAAATATCTTTGGGCCGTGCCAGTTTGAGTTCATGGAGTTTTTGTAACGCCTGCCATTGCAACTCATCTAAAGACGGCGGAAAAGGTCCTTCGGCTGGCGCCTGCTGTTCTTTTAAAAACTGCATGATGGTATCGACATCCCCCACCACCACTTGTGGCATCGCGCTATGGGCTTGGCTTTTCTTCGGCTGTACCTCGGGCGGCTGAGTCTTTGTGCTAGACGCAAGTTCAAGTGCTATCCATTGTTTTAGCATCTTTTTGCGAAAGCGCACTTGCCCTTGATCGCGTTTAATCAATTTCAAACTCACCAGCAGCGCCAGAACTTGCGGCACCTGATCTGCACTGAGTTTTAAGATATTGGCAATCGAATTTTTAAGGGCGTCCATGGTCAAGGGTAAACGATCGGGAGCTTGACCAATTGCATCACAGTAGCGCTTGATTTGTAATAAAGCCGGTTGTTCGGCCACAGTATGTGCAGCCGGCATCGCACTGCTGTTCGCCTCTAGACGCGCAGTATCTTGTGTAACAACTGTTTTGCCCGCTGCGCGCAGCAACTCCGCCAGTTCATTTGCGGCTGAATGCTTCGACTGGAGCTCTATCGATGCTTCTGGATCTAAAAGTGCCAGCAACTGTCCTGCAAGCAAGGCATAGGCTGAAGATTTAGCCGTATGTGTTGGTGTGTCGAGTACCACCAGTTGCCCACTGCTGACCCAACTCGCTAACTCCGTGAGCGCCTGCAAATTACAGGTGAGTTTGTCACGTAAATTAAAGACATAAATCAGCTGATCATTTTCAATATATGAACGCAAAAGGTCGATCTGAATGGAGGTCTTTTCCAGATCGATGAGCAGAATACTTTTCATTTCAGATCACTTTGGGGCAAAAGGTGTCAGGTTAAACTTAATAATGTGGCGGCTTATTGGTCATCGGGTCGAAAGGCGCAATACCTTCAGATAAATCGGAGGCGTCGACACGCTGATATAAAATTTGCATTTGTTTTTTCAAATCAGCAATTTCAAGTGACTGTAAAGCCAACTGTGTATTTAATTGCTCAACTAATTCATCTAAAAATGCAATTCGGACTTGCAAATCTTCAATGGGTGCGGAAAATGACGCATGATCATCAGACTCTGTTGGTTTAGTCATTTAACTCTCCTCATTTGGGATTCTGGAAAACATTATGGCCTATATTACTTTAAGGGATGTCCAACTTGCATTTGGTGGACCTGCCCTCCTCGACGGCGCGAACTTCGTACTCGAACGTGGCGAACGAGTGTGTTTGATTGGTCGTAATGGTGAGGGTAAGTCTACTTTACTTAAGCTCATTGAGGGAAGTCTCTTGCCCGACCGTGGTGAAGTTTCCATTCAAAATGGCTTAACTGTTTCTATGCTGGCGCAAGATGTACCGATGGATTCAGGTAAAGTGGCCGACATTGTAGCCGATGGGGCTGGCGAAGCGGCGGTGGTACTCAAAGCCTATCATGAAGCCAGTGATGCCTGTGTGCTGGGTGATATGGACGCCTGTGACCGGATGGGCCACTTACAACACAAACTTGACCAGCTCGATGGTTGGGCGCTTGAAAACAAGGTCAATACCATTTTAGGCAAGATGGGACTCGATCCGAATGCTGATCTGGCCGATCTTTCAGGCGGTCGTAAGCGTCGTGTATTGCTGGCTCGTGCCCTACTGACTCAACCTGACATCTTGCTCCTTGACGAACCGACCAACCATTTGGATGTAGAAAGTATTGAGTGGCTTGAGAAGTTTCTTCTTGAACAAAACAATCTGACCTTACTGTTTATTTCGCATGACCGTTCGTTTGTCGATCGTCTGGCCACACGTATCGTCGAGCTAGACCGTGGTATTTTGCGTAGCTATGAAGGTAACTATTCTCGTTACCTTGATCTAAAAGCACAGCAACTTGAAGCCGAAGAAAAGCAAAATGCGCTATTTGAGAAAAAACTCGCCGAAGAAGAGGCTTGGATTCGTCAGGGTATTAAAGCACGTCGTACTCGTAACGAAGGCCGTGTTCGTGCCCTAAAGGCATTACGTGAAGAATCGAAGGCACGTCGTTTCCAACAAGGCAAAGTCGCCATGGGTGTTCAGGATGCTCAGCGCTCGGGCAAATTGGTGTTTGATATTGAGCACTTGAGCGTGAGTTATGATACAAAGCCATTGATTCATGACTTTTCTGCCGTGGTTCTGCGCGGTGACCGGATTGGATTGGTTGGTGATAACGGCGTAGGCAAAACCACATTGATCAAAGCCATTTTGGGTGAGCTTGAGCATGAAGGGACAGTCAAAACCGGCACTCAACTCGAAGTCGCGTATTTCGACCAGTTGCGTAACCAACTTGAACTAGAAAAATCGGTGATGGCCAATGTCTCTGAAGGGTCAGATTTTGTCGATGTAAACGGTCAGCGTCGACACATTTACAGTTATTTGCAAGATTTTCTATTTTCTCCAGAACGTGCGCGTACGCCGGTTAAAGCATTATCGGGGGGTGAACGTAATCGTGTCTTACTGGCCAAGTTACTGCTTAAACCATCGAACCTGATCGTCATGGACGAGCCAACCAACGATTTGGACATGGTGACATTAGAACTGCTCGAAGAAATGCTGGCAGACTATACAGGGACCCTACTGCTGATCAGTCATGACCGTGCCTTTATGGACAATGTCGTCACCTCAACATGGGTCTTTGATGGCAAAGGCGGTATTGAAGAGTATGTCGGCGGCTATCAGGACTATTTAATGCAGCGTCCGAACCAGACAGTGGTCGATCAAAAAGCAGATGTGAAAAAAGCCCAAGCCAAAGCCGCAGCAAATACCGCTCCCGCGCAGAAAAAAGTGAAACTGAGTTTTAAAGATCAGCGCGAACTTGAACAACTTCCAGTTGAAATTGAAAAACTTGAAGCCGAGCAAACGCAACTCTCAGATCAACTCGCAGATGGTTCGTGGTTTGTAAAAGATGCAGTAGCAGCAACAGCAGCCAGTGAGCGTCTGGCCGAGATTGAAGAGCTGTTGCTTGAAAAACTTGAGCGCTGGGAAGCACTGGAAAGTTTAACAAAAGGCAATTAAAACCAAGTTTCAACGATCCTCTTCTCGTTCGCGATGGAGAGGATTTTTTTATCCATAACTAAACAAGATACAAGCTCAATTTAGAGCATCTGCTTTTCTGGAAAAGTTTAGACCATTGCCACTTCAACCCCATGATCATGACGCTACAAGTTCAAAATCAGTTCATGTTACACTTCTCGTTCTTTTAAGCGACGACTTACTGTACACGTATGAGCCAGCCATCCTCCTATACCCCCGGTCAATTTCAATGGTCTTTCTTGTTACCAAAGTATTGGGGTGTCTGGATCGGGATCGTATTTTTGATGCTGCTGGCAATTTTACCGTGGGCAGTTCAATGGCGTCTGGCACATGCACTGGGCAATTTTGCATTTAAATATCTCAAATCACGCCGTAAAACCACCGTTCGCAACCTTGAAGTCTGTTTTCCCGAGTGGTCTGAGGCCGAAGTACAACAGCAAGCACGACAGGTTTTTATCGATATGATGCTGGGGGTATTTGAAACCCTGAATGCGTGGTACTGCCCCGGCTGGTTTAAACAGCGCTGTAGCATTGAAGGACTCGAACACATTACCGACGCCCAAGCGAGAGGACAAGGTGTGTTGTTGATGGGAACACATAGTACGCTACTCGATGCGGGTGGATATCTGTGCGCACAGTATTTTGAACCTGATGTGGTTTATCGTCCGCAAAACAACCCCTTACTCGATATGCTGATTTATCGTTGCCGCGCAACCATTTATAAACATCAGATTGATCACGATGATATGCGTGGCCTCATTCGTAAACTTAAAGACGGCGATGCCATTTGGTACAGTCCAGATCAGGACTTTGGTCTGAAGCAAGGCGTAATGGCACCTTTTTTTAGCGTGCCTGCTGCGACTGTTACGGCACATCGTCGTTTATTAAAAATAGCCAAAGCGGCGGCTGTACCTTTGTATTTTTATCGTCACGGTGATATTCGAAATCCGAAATATCATGTTTTAATTGAACCTGCCATTGATCATTTTCCAAGTGAAGATGAAGTGGACGATGCAACACGCGTAAACAAAATTATTGAAAATCAGCTACGTATTGCACCGACACAATATATGTGGTTCCATCGTCGCTTCAAAACACGTCCAGATGGATATGACAAAATCTACTAATTCCAATCGGCCAATGAGACCTTTTCATGAAAGTGATGCAACTTCTTCCAGAGCTCAATAGTGGTGGTGTAGAACGCGGCACACTTGAAATTGCCCGTGCACTGGTTAAGGAAGGGCATCAGTCCGTGGTGGTCTCTAATGGTGGACGGCTGGTTGCACAGCTTGAAGCTGAAGGCTCAACGCATCTTACCCTGCCTATTCATAAAAAATCATTGTCTAGTCTTTGGCAAATTCGTCCTTTACGTCGACTCATACAAACCGAGCAACCCGATATTGTACACGTCCGCTCACGGGTTCCGGCATGGCTGACCCATTTTGCACTTCGCGGCATGCCAGCACATAGCCGCCCTCATCTGGTGAGTACCGTGCATGGCTTCTATTCGATCAATCGCTACAGCGCCATCATGACGCAAGCGGAAAAGGTGATTGCGGTTTCCGACAGTGTGGTGGATTACATCACCACGCATTATCCGCAGTGTCCACCAGAGCGGATTGTTCGGATTTATCGTGGCATTGATCCAAAGGCATTTCCGCACGGCTATCAGCCATCGGCACAGTGGATAAATCAGATATACACCTTGTTTCCACAACTTGAAAACAAGTTTCTGATTTGTTTGCCGGGACGGATCACTCGGCTAAAAGGCCATGAAACCCTGATTGAATTGATGGAAAACCTGCAAGCCGAGTATCCCGATGTACATGCCATTGTGGTCGGTGGTGCAGATCCAAAGAAAAAAGCCTATCTGGATGAACTCGAAGCCACCATTCGTGATCGAGGATTACGTGACAAGATTACCTTTGTCGGACATACCTCAGAAATTCGTGAGTGGCTTGCAATCAGCGATCTGGTGCTGTCTTTGTCTAATCAGGCCGAAACCTTTGGACGAACGGCTCTTGAAGCATTGTCTTTGGGCACGCCCGTTGTGGGATGGAAGCGAGGTGGTGTTGCTGAAATTTTATCGAGCCTATATCCGCAAGGCTTGATTGAAGTAGATGATCGGGTTGCCCTGACAGACGCCATCAAACGACATCTGGATCAACCCCAAATGGTTGCACCTGTCGATCGTTTTCGTCTAGATGAAATGTGTGGTCAGACACTCGCGTTATATCGTGAATTGACACAAACCCAATAAAAAAACAGGAAGCATATGCTTCCTGTTTTTTTAAAAGGAGGTCGATTAAGCCTTCGGCTGGTTCAACGTCGCTTCGTATTCTTTTGCTTTTTCAAAATCGTAAGCATTTTCCCACTTACTGATCACCAGCACAGCCAAGGCGTTACCCACGACATTAAGTGCCGTACGTGCCATGTCCATAATACGGTCAACACCTGCGATAAACGCCAAACCTTCTAGTGGAATACCGACACTACCCAATGTTGCCAGTAACACCACAAACGATACGCCCGGAACACCTGCAATTCCTTTAGAGGTAATCATTAAGGTGATCACCAAAATAATTTGCTGCATCAACGACAACTCAATGCCATAAAGCTGCGCAATAAAGATTGCGGCGATACTTTGGTAGAGCGTAGAACCATCAAGGTTGAACGAATAGCCTGTTGGAATCACAAAACTACTGATCGCTTTTGGCGCGCCGTAAGCTTCCATTTTTTGCATGATACGCGGTAAAACGGTTTCAGAGCTGGCAGTAGAGTACGCCAAGATCAATTCATCTTTTAAGATACGCATCACGGTCAAGATGTTGATCTTGAAGATACGTGCAGTAATGCCGAGCACCACAAAAGCAAAGAACAAGATTGCGGCATAAACCAAAACCACCAACTTACCGAGCGGAATTAGCGATGCAAAACCAAAGTTGGCAACGGTCACTGCAATCAAGCCAAATACACCAATTGGCGCATATTTCATGATGATGTGAGTCACGCGGAACATGGTTTCAGATACGGCATGAAACACATGCAATAACGGCTCTTTGGTGGTGGTTGGTAATGAAGATAAACCGATACCAAACAACACAGCAAAGAAAATCACCGGCAGCATTTCACCATGTGCCATAGAGTTGATGATATTGGTTGGAATCATCGACAAAATGGTCTGGATCAGGCCATGTGACTGAGATTGTACTTCTTGCGTGGTGTGCTGATATTGAGTGATATCCGCTTTCACCAAATGAGACATATCTACGCCAGCACCAGGCTGAAAAATATTGGCTGCAATCAATCCAACAACAATCGCGATTGTAGTAATGATTTCAAAATAAAGAATGGTTTTAAAACCCAGACGACCCAGACTTTTGGTCGATCCAACGCCTGCAATACCCAAAATCAGAGTAGAGAACACAATTGGAATCACAATCATCTTGATCAAGCTAATAAAGATCTGACCCAACGGTTTCAGAACGTTATTTACCATGAAATCTTTATATTCAGGCTGATTATGTAAAATAGCCCCAACAACAATCCCTAGGATCAACGCAATTAAAATTTGCCATGCGAGGCTAATTTTAAAATTTTTCATAAGATAATCCTTATGCGTGACAAGCACAAAATTAGAACGGGAGAAAACCATTTGCTCTACAAATAGTTCGTTCGTAAAACTCCTTTTTATGAGATCTTAGAAAAACTCAGCGATCATCATCATGGCATTTAGGCATATAAAGTCGTTTCTACGGACTGTGAGCGATAAAATGATCGCAACATTCTATTGAGATTTAATTATTAAACAAGGCTTAACTGATGAAAACAGGGTTTAAAATGATAAAAATAACAATTTATTTAATATTTTCAAAAACTTAAAAAGAAAACAGATGATCACTTATCAATCAAAACCGGGCTAAAAATGCACCATATTGAGGATTTATGCAATTTTTTTATTCAAATTAAGTAGTTTTTTTAACCAAAATCAGTGTGTAAATTCGTCATCCATGTATCTAATTGCACAAATTAAACACAAACCTATAAATTTTGGGATCATGAAAAAACAGCATGAACATTTGATAAATGTATTGCTTTTGTAACAAAAGGTAAAATTTAAGAGTGTTTCCTAGATTAAAATATAGGATTGAAAAAGGATAATACAGATAAACACAACCCGAGTTATACATCCTGTAAAACTCGGGTTAATGAGGTTGTGCTTTCGAGACATTTCTTGTTTTGTGTTGCGTCCATCGCAGCATCAAGTCCGTGATGCATCCCAATCAGCGTCGTCTTCCTTAGTGGGATGATCCGTTCCCGTGTTCCGTGTGCCGATGAAGTTATAGTATCCCGATGTACGACAGCTGCCTATTGGCTACATTCGCCAATGAATGTAAGCATTTTCCTACAAAATGATCCAATTTACTAAGGTTTCGAGAGCTGACTGGCTTCATGTGCACTGAGCTGTTCTTCTTCACGTGCCTTTTGAATCCCTTCCTGAATCGCCTCTTGCGCGTCTTGATGATCCTCTGAAGTTTCTTCAAGTTCATCTTGAAGCTGTTCAAAATGCCGATCAGTTTGTAAAACCACATACACAGGAAAATGATCCGAACCCACATGCGCTAAACGCTGCATATTGATCAGTGCAAAATCATTGCTATGAAAAACATGATCGAGTGACCAGCGTAACAGCGGATAGTCGGCATGAAAAGTATTGACAAAATGCCGCCCTACCCGTGGATCCAGTAATCCACTGATTCGCTGAAACAACCGAGTGGTTCGCGACCATGCCACATCATTTAAATCCCCCATAACAATACAGCTCTGATCTAGATCTTTAACCTGATCGCCCACAATCAACAGTTCGGCATCTCGCAAGGTCGAATCTTTGGCTTCGGTTGGACTTGGCGGTTTAGGGTGCAGACAGTACAGATCAATCGGAAGTCCTGAAGGCAGGCGTACCGTGGTATGAATCGATGGAATTTCTTTACTCAGAATAAATTTGACTTCGGTATGCTCTAACTTAAAACGGCTATACAAATGCATGCCATATAAATTGTCGAGTGGAACAGCAACCCGGTACGGATAATCAGGTTCAATTACCGACAGTTCATTTTGCCAAGTCTGATCGGTTTCCAGCGTAAGCACCACATCTGGCTTAAGCTTGCGAATCTGATCAATCAATAAATGATACTGACGGTTTGGAGTCAAAACATTACTAATTAATAGCGCAATCTGATGGCTCGGATTATGTAGCTCTGGCGGTACCTGTAATACCTGCTTTTTCCATAAAAAAGTATACGGCAGTACCATTTTCAACTGATAGGCAATTGCAGCAATCAGAAGAATTAAAATGAGTTCACGTGGCAGCGTCCAGGGTGCATCCCAGAGCGCATAAGCCAATAAAACCACAGCGCCTAGTGCCAAAATTTGCAGACGTGGAAAGTCGGCGCCTCGAATCCACCACTCATCTCGTGGGATCAATGACCAAAACGTTAACCAGATCACCAGCACCGCACAAACTTCCAAAAAAAGCATCACGTTTTGTTCCACCTTGTCATTTTGAATTTATTTTTATCTCGCGTCTCTCTATGTAGCACATTCATAAATTTATTCACAATAAAGGGTATGTTTTAATTGGATAATACTTGCAGTTGTGGTCGCTTTTGATACACTCAAGCCCCTCTTTTACATTTTTTAACGCACCGAGGCAAAGTGACATGAAAGTAGGTCTGGTCGGTTGGCGCGGGATGGTTGGTTCCGTCCTTATGCAACGTATGGTTGAAGAAAATGATTTTGCTCATTTTGAGCCATTTTACTTTTCTACCAGTAATGCAGGTGGTGAAGCTCCTTCATTTGGTGGTAAAACTGCCCCAGCACTTATGGATGCGACAGACATTAGTAGTCTGAAGCAAATGGATGTCATTATTACCTGCCAAGGGGGCGATTACACCTCTGAGGTTTTTCCAAAGCTGAAAGCTGAAGGCTGGAACGGTTACTGGATCGATGCAGCATCTACCTTACGTATGGCAGATGACGCCATCATCGTACTTGATCCGGTGAATGCCAATGTGATCAAAGACGGCTTGAGCAAAGGCACCAAAACCTTTGTGGGTGGTAACTGTACCGTCTCTCTCATGTTGATGGGTCTGGGTTCACTGTTCCAGCACAATTTAGTGGAATGGATGAGCGCGATGACCTATCAGGCTGCATCTGGTGCGGGCGCACAAAATATGCGTGAACTGTTGACGGGTATGGGTTATCTGTACAACAGCACCAAAGATTTACTGGACGACCCACGCTCTGCGATTTTAGACATCGACA
Organism: Acinetobacter sp. 243_ASPC; assembly: GCF_001054715.1. NCBI lineage: Bacteria > Pseudomonadati > Pseudomonadota > Gammaproteobacteria > Moraxellales > Moraxellaceae > Acinetobacter > Acinetobacter sp. 243_ASPC. The sequence goes on from NZ_JVOR01000095.1 coordinate 190,586, forward strand.
GCCGTGTTGCACAGTTACAACGTGGTGATGACTTCCCGAAAGCCAACTTTGGGGTGCCACTGGCAGGCTCTTTGATTCCGTATATCGACAAACAGCTCGATAACGGTCAGTCTAAAGAAGAGTGGAAAGGCCAAGCTGAAACCAACAAAATTTTAGGAAATGCTCAAATCGTTCCGATCGACGGTCACTGTGTTCGTATTGGTGCCATGCGTTGCCACTCGCAAGCATTGACCATCAAGCTCAGAAAAGATGTGCCGCTTGATGAAATCGAAGATATGATTCGTCAATCTAACCCATGGGCAAAAGTAGTGCCAAACACACGTGAAGCGTCAATGACTGACCTGACACCAGTGGCGGTGACAGGTACGCTGACTGTTCCAGTGGGTCGTTTACGTAAACTCAATATGGGCAAAGAGTATCTCGGTGCTTTCACTGTGGGCGATCAGTTACTTTGGGGTGCTGCCGAGCCGCTACGCCGCATGTTGCGTATTTTAATTGAATACAAAGCTGCTTGATTGCAGCATTGATCAAAAGGCCGGTCATTTGACCGGCTTTTTTATTTGGTCGAACCCAAATACAGCGCAGGCTCTACCTAAATTATCTGCTGCACAGAAAAGGGTATGACATTCCTCACAAAAAACGCTAAATTAGCTCTCAACTAAACATTAAAAAATTTATGCTGGATCAAGGTCGAATATCCTCAGCCAGTATCACGCGTGCTTCAGGGGAAAACTGTGTTATACGTGATTGCATTTATCATTTTGCTGGTCGTCGCGATCATCTTAAAAAAACGACAAGATCAAAAAAAAGCGTCGCATTCATCAAAGGTGCAAGCCCCTATTGCTCAAGGTCATGAACACGTTCATCACGCGCCGTTTGCAGTGGCTGAGAGTCTTGTTCCCGCCACGATTGACCCCAATATTCAGGATCGTATTGAACAGTTGATTGAGATTGGCCATCTTTCGGCTGCCGAGGCACTGATCAATCAGACGCTCAATCGTGACCCTTCACGTCATCATTTCTATTTTTACTTACTGGATTTGCATCTGCGTCAGCAGGATGAGCTTGGGGTGAAGCAGCTCCTTCAAAATCTTGAGCAGCGTCAGTTACACGAGGTGCTTGCAGAAGTTCAAGTGCGCTATCAAACTGCACAAAAAAAACCTGCTCCAACGGAAACTCCATCTACCAACATAGTTACTCCGTCAAATCAGACACCTATTCCAGATGTAGTCGTTGAACATAAAGTCGATACGACGATTTCACCTACACAACCCACCCCTGAGCCTCAGCCAATTCTGGAGGCTAATCAGGCGCTAGAATTCAAACTGAATACGCCTGTGCCACCAACGCCAGTTCAGGTCAATGTAGAACCTGCATCAGTACCAAAAGTATCAACGCCTGAAGCTGAGCAGCCTGCAAAACAAACAGAACAGCAGACAGCGCCTGCTGCTGTAGAACTCACGAATACCGCCTCGACACTGACACTGGCTCCAATGGATGACGCAGCCGCAACTGCTCAAGCATCATCATCATCTTCTACCTCTCCTGCTTTCTCTACCCCTCAAGTGATCTTTGCTGAGCTTGATGGAGCCGAAGCTGAAAGCGAAGCACTTTCTCCTGCGACCACAATAGCGACGCCAGTTACCATAAAGCCTCAAGATCCTTTGGTTAAGGCTTTTCCGGAACTGGCAGATATCGATGAAGTTCAACTCGATCTAGATCTGGCTCAGCAATATATCGAGCTGGGTGCTTTTGAATCGGCCTGCATTTTACTCGAGAAAAATGATGCACGATTTAATCAAGAGCAGCGTGATCTTTCAAAAAAACTGTTAAATCGAATAGCATCTTCAAGTTGATCGCTCTAACATAAGCAGTCTGTCGGGACTGCTGGTTTGAACATGAATAAAATTGCCTTAATTTATATGGGTGGAACGTTTGGTTGTATTGGTGAACCGCTTGCACCAATGCCCTATGATGCCTTTCAACCCCAATTAGAACGCATTCTTCCACCGCAATACGCAGTCGATTGTTTTAAAGCCCCTTCAATTAAAGATAGTAGCGCCTGCACCGCCGCAGACTGGCTGTTACTGGTACAACAGATTCAGGGACTGCAGCTTGAGGGCTATACACACTTTGTGGTGATTCACGGTACCGATACCATGAGTTACGCGTCTGCAACTTTGGCACGCTTTTTGGGACAAACCTGTCACGTGGTGATCACGGGTAGTCAGTATCCGCTGCTTAACACTGCTGGCGATGATACACGTGAATTTACCGATGCGATCGAGAATTTATACTTTGCATTAGAGAGCGTTCAACGTTTAGCAAGCGGTACCTATCAGGCTTTTCATCATCAAATTTTTCACGGTCAAACCGTTCTTAAAACCCATACAACTGAGCTGGATGCATTTTCCGGTGTCTCGGCCGATGCACCTTGTGATACGGTCACAAATGCGATGGCTGTAGATGCTGCCATGATTGCACTTGCCGATGAACTTGCCATTGTGAATCTGATGCATCAACCTGTGCGTCCAGCGCATTTGGCACAGCAACTTGAAAATATTGCACAGCGACCACCGCACTTTTTAATTTTACAAGGATTCGGAACCGGTAATATTGCGGTCAATGACGCCATTCTGGCGCAGTTTCAACAATTACGAGCCCAAGGCTGTCTGGTGGTGTTAACTACACAAGTCACCTTCGGCAAAATTGATCAGCGCTATGCCATTAGTGACTGGGTACATTGTGCAGGCATTGCCACCAATACCACGCATGGTCATGCCGATCTGTACGCCAAACTGCTACAACTTTACTTACAGTATGATGATGCTGAAGATTGGTATCGACACTGGGATACCACCACAAAGGCTGAGGATTAATCATGCAACGTTTTGCTATCGGCATTGAATTTTGTGGAATGCATTATCGTGGCTGGCAAACCCAACAGGCCGGTGTACCCAGTCTTCAAGAAACGCTTGAAACGGTACTGAGTAAAATTGCCAACGAGCCAATTCTATTGCATGGCGCAGGGCGAACCGATGCCGGCGTACATGCCACCAATATGGTGGCTCATTTTGATACGAATGCCATTCGACCTGAACAAGGTTGGTTAAGGGGAGCCAACAGCCAGTTGCCCAAAGACATCTCGATCCAGTGGATCAAGGAGGTCGGTACAGACTTTCATGCACGCTTTAAAGCGCAGGCACGCCGCTACCGTTATGTGGTTTACAATACACCGAACCGTCCTGCGCTGTTACACAAACAAGTTACGCATGTGCATCAGCTGCTAGATGTCGAAAAAATGATGGTGGCGGCGCGTAAGTTTGAAGGCACGCATAACTTTGAGAGCTTCCGTGCAGCCGCTTGCCAGTCCAAGCAACCCGTTCGCCATTTGAGTCATTGCCGCTTGATCCGCCATGGCCGTTATTTGGTGTTAGATATTCAAGCCGATGGATTTTTACATCATATGGTGCGCAACATCATGGGCTGTTTACTCGAAATTGGTCAAGGCTGCTACGAGATCGACCATATCGATACCATGTTTGCCGCACAAGACCGTAAGGCAGCAGGTGTAACCGCACCAGCCGATGGACTGTATTTCATTCAGGCTTATTACCCTGAACAATTTGATTTACCAAATCCTCCATTAGGGCCCCACTGGCTCAACTTACCCGATGAAATGGCCGATCTTTAATCAAGCATCTTCTTGAGCTTAAAAAAAATGCATCCTTGGATGCATTTTTTATGGGTCGCTTAACGTTGTTTACGCTTGCGGTACTCTACTGGTGTTTCGTTGGTCCAGCGTTTAAATGCACGATAAAAAGTACTTGGCTCAGAAAAGCCAGTCAGGTAGACAATCCGTTCAACGCTTTCGCCTGTATTGGCCAATAGCCGTTTGGCAAGTCTACAGCGGTAATCCGACAGAATTTGCTGAAAGCTGGTATTGGCTTCACTGAGCTGGGTTCTTAACCGCCGTGGTGTGATATTGAGTTGCGCAGCCACTGTTTCTAGTGTGGTTTCACCGCTTTCTAAGGTTGAACCAATTGCACGGCGCACCTCGCCAACCAGATCATAACGTGCCAGTTCTTGTAGCTTCTCAATAGCCAGCTGCTCATGGAGCTGCAACAGTTCTGGCTCGGCTTGCCACAATGGATAGTTTAAAATATCGGCATCGAAGTAAAGCCGGGTTTCTTTCTGCCCCAAACTGACCGGGCAGCCGTAAACTCGGAAGTACTCGTCTTCTGGCGCGCCTTCACTAAAATTAAAATCGATAAAAATCGGGTGAAAGGCACCTTCGGTAATAAATTTAAAAAATCGTAAAACGCCCGAAATCGCACATTCAGAAAAATGACGGTTGACGATTGAGTCGGCAAATTTTTGCTCGCCGTTGGTCAGATAGCAGCGCCCATCTTCAACCACCAGTTTGGCATGAAATACATCGCTAATCAGACGCTGATAGGCTAAAGCGCGTTTGAGCCCCTCACCAAAGGTTTCACTGCTAATAAACAAGTGTTCAATGACTTGTCCACGGTACAGCGGCAAATGCTCGCCTAAGTGCAAACCGATATCTGGATCTTTACTGACTTCTTCTGCCGCAACCCAAAATGCGTACTGGGCACTGACTGGCGTTCTCGAATTGGCATCGACCTGATTCAGTGCCACACCTGCTTTTGTTAAAATTTCTTCGGTTGGCAATCCAGCACGACGAATCGCTTGATAGCCAAACCGTAATACAACCGATGCATCTGTTAGCTGACCCACGCGGCGCCCTTCCTTGTATGTTCTTCATTTATACTTAAAACTCTCAATTTAGATTAGCGTCGATTGACCAAAGTGACAACTCAATTCAGGTCATTTTTGTAGATTTTTTTTGTTTCAAATGACCTGTATTCCCAAGTGGAACGCCGATTAGATCACCGCCTATGGCTTGTTTTTTCGAAAAAAATTGCCTATAATTTGCGCCTTTCCAATTTGATCATCAGGTAGGCTATGGCCAATAAAGAGGAACTCATTGAGTTCGAAGGCGTTGTCACCGAAACGCTTCCTAATACGATGTTCCGTGTACGTTTAGAAAACGGTCACGAAGTAATTGCGCACATTTCTGGTAAAATGCGTAAGCACTATATCCGTATCTTGACGGGTGATAACGTTAAAGTTGAAATGACACCTTATGATTTAAGTAAAGGTCGTATCACGTACCGCGCACGTTAAACACGTTTAGCGAATGCACTAAAGCCACTCTCTACCGTCAGTGGCTTTTTTTATGTCTGTTATTTTTTTTAAGCAAAAAACAGCATGCTATGATTCAATAGAAGTAGAATAACAAAAACTAGGCATACCATATGCAATTTAAGTATATCGGTTTCTTGTTCGTGGTTTGCATAACGAGCTGCGCCATCCAACCTCCCCGATCTACCGATCTGGATAGCTACCTAAAGCGTTTTATTGGTCAATCCGCTGCTACCATTCAGTCTGAACTGAATCTGGCTGCACTGGGTTATCAAACTGATGGCCCACCTCGACTGAGTGAGCGCAGTCTGGTGTATACCATTGTACGCCCCTTGAATATTCCTATCCCCTCGATTCCATCGATTGATCATCTCAACCATGGTGTGATCATATCAACTGGAAATGCAAGCCAGACTTATGACCTTAATTTTCAATGCCGAGTGATTTTCAATCTCACCGACCACATCGCCGATTCAGTTCAATATCAAGGTAAAGCCTGCTAACCTAGCTGACATAAATCGTAGCAATAAAAAAACGCAGCCTAAGCTGCGTTTTTAACACGAGATGAGTTAAGCCAGAGCGGCAACCACGGCCTGCCCCATCTCAACTGTACCCACTTTCTGCATACCTTCAGACATAATGTCAGCCGTACGTAAGCCTTGATCAAGCACTTGCCCTACAGCATCTTCAATGGCTTTTGCAGCAGCTTCTTCACGGAAAGTATAACGGAGCATCATAGCTACGGATAAAATCGTGGCCAATGGGTTCGCCACATTTTGCCCTGCGATATCCGGTGCAGAACCATGACATGGCTCATACATGCCTTTGCCCTGCTCATCTAGAGATGCAGATGGCAACATGCCGATTGAACCGGTCAACATGGCCGCCTCATCCGACAAAATATCACCAAACAAGTTACCGGTTACAATCACATCAAACTGCTTTGGTGCGCGTACCAGTTGCATTGCTGCATTATCGACATACATATGGGACAACTGAATGTTTGGATATTGCGCTTGCTGAAGGTCGCTTACGGTTTGTTTCCAAAGCTCCGTTACCTCAAGCACATTGGCTTTGTCGACCGAGCACACTTTGCTACCACGCAGTGCAGCAAGCTCAAAAGCCACTTTTGCAATGCGCTTAATTTCAGATTCGCTGTAGACATCGGTGTTAAAGCCTTGCTTTTCGCCGTTTTCAAGTTCGCGAATACCGCGCGGCTGACCAAAGTAGATCCCGCCAGTTAATTCACGCACAATCAGAATGTCTAACCCAGATACGATTTCAGGCTTTAAACTAGAGGCATCTGCAAGCTGCGGATACAAAATGGCAGGACGCAAATTAGCAAATAAATTCAGTTCACTACGGATTTTCAACAGACCACGTTCTGGACGGATAGAGCGTTCAATGCTATCCCACTTCGGTCCGCCTACCGCACCAAGTAAAATGGCATCTGCTTGTTTTGCTTGCTCGCTGGTCACGGCAGGATACGGTTCGCCATGCGCATCAATGGCGGCACCACCAAGTAGACCGTGCTCCCAGCTTAAACCAAGATTAAATTTTTGATTGACTGCGCTCAGCACTTGCTCGGCAGCTCCTACAATTTCAGGGCCAATACCGTCACCGGCTAAAATTAAAATTTGCTTCGACATGAACGTTTCCATTTCTAAATATCAGCCGATTGACTGATTGAACATTAAATTCGTTGTTCTATAAACTCACCTAACCCCGTGATGGCGTCAAAAGGACGACAAAAACGGCGGATTGGATGATTTTCTTGCTCAAGTTCAACACATAATGGCTCAGGCGCAGAAACATTGAGTAAACTGCCGCCTGAGTGCTTGGAACGATCACGGTACATTTTAAAGGTATAGCGCTGATTGGCTTTAAACTGATGAATGACATGAAATGTTTCTGCCCGATCTCGAGAGATGGGATAAAAACGAATCACCAGCTCATACTGCTGCGGTGGCACAGACAAATACATCGAATTGACTGGACTAAATACTGAACCCTCAAGTCTGACAATACCTTGATGCAAGGCTTGTTCACTGACACGATGTTTTTGCGCATCGACAATGGGGGTCGTATTTAGACGCTCAAATTCACACAGTTGTGCGCCCGAACAATAAATCGTTGCGTTACTGTTCAGACCTGATTCGGCCTGTTTAATACGCAATGTATCAACTACATGATTGGTACTTTGACAACCTGCGATTAACGCCAAGGATACTGTCAGTACCACACTACGGCCAAATGTCCTGATCATTGTTGGAGCCCAACCCTATTTCGAGCAAAGTTTTCAGCAATTTATGCTCATGCATGTTAACAAGAGTTGGGCATCTACGCTATTGCTATCTTTAAAATCTCCCGTGTAGATCAAGCTTTTAGGTCTTGAAATACCCAAGGACGTGCAACTTTGGCTTGGCGTTCAAACTCATGAATCGCGTCTGCATTTTGTAGCGTTAAACCAATATCATCTAAGCCATTTAACAAACAGTGTTTGCGAAATGGATCGATGTCAAAAGCAAAAGCTTGACCGGATGGTGTTTTCACTTCTTGTGCAGCCAAATCAACCGTTAAGGTATAGCCTTCGTTTTCTGCGCACTCTTGAAATAATTTCTCTACAATTTCTTCAGACAAGATTACAGGTAACATACCGTTTTTAAAACAGTTATTAAAGAAAATATCGGCAAAACTTGGCGCAATCACGGTACGAAAACCATATTCGTTCAATGCCCATGGCGCGTGTTCACGGCTTGATCCACATCCGAAATTCTTACGCGCAATCAAGATATTGGCAGATTGATAACGTGGCTGATTCAATACGAAATCGGGATTAAGCGGACGTTTAGAATTATCTTGCCCCGGATAACCTTCATCTAAATAGCGCAATTCATCAAATAAATTGTCACCAAACCCTGTGCGTTTGATCGACTTCAAAAACTGTTTCGGGATAATTAAATCGGTATCCACATTGGCACGATCTAATGGTGCCACAATGCCTTGTTCAACGGTGTATGCTTTCATGATCTATATCCCCAATTCAGAATGAACGAACATCAACAAAGTGTCCCGCAATTGCAGCAGCGGCAGCCATGGCTGGACTGACCAAATGGGTTCGTCCACCATTGCCCTGACGCCCTTCAAAATTACGGTTTGAGGTCGAGGCGCAGTGTTCGCCCGGTTGCAATTTATCGGCATTCATCGCCAAGCACATCGAGCATCCCGGTTCACGCCACTCAAAACCAGCCTCAAGAAAAATCTGATCCAATCCTTCTTGCTCTGCTTGTTGCTTAACCAAACCAGAACCCGGTACCACCATCGCTTGTTTAATGCTGTTCGCCACTTTACGGCCTTTGACCACTTCGGCTGCTGCACGGATATCTTCAATCCGTGAATTGGTGCATGATCCAATAAATACACGATCCAACTGAATATCAGCCAACGCCTGACCGGCATTTAAGCCCATATACTGGTAAGCACGTGTCCAGTCATTGCGTTGTACATCGTCTTTGGCCTGTTCTAAGGTTGGAACCGCTTGAGACACTGGAATCACCATTTCGGGTGAGGTTCCCCAAGAAACTTGCGGCTCAATTTCTGCACCGTTCAAAACCACTACTTCATCAAATACTGCATCGTCATCTGAATGTAAGGTATTCCAGTACGCAACAGCCTGATCCCACTGCTCACCTTTTGGTGCATAGTGGCGCGACTGGACATACTCGATGGTTTTATCATCGACAGCAACCATACCCACACGAGCACCCGCTTCAATGGCCATGTTACACACCGTCATTCGGCCTTCGATCGACATATCACGGAACACCTGCCCACCAAACTCAATGGCATAACCTGTTCCGCCTGCTGTACCAATTTGACCGATAATTGCCAAAACCACATCTTTAGGCGTTACACCTTTACCTAAAGTGCCATCCACGCGAACCAACATGTTCTTTGATTTTTTCTGAACCAAACACTGCGTCGCAAGCACGTGTTCCACTTCAGAGGTACCAATTCCATGTGCCAAGCAACCAAATGCCCCATGCGTTGCCGTATGCGAATCGCCGCACACGACGGTCATACCCGGTAAAGTCAAACCTTGCTCTGGCCCCACCACATGCACAATGCCCTGACGGACATCATTGATCCCGAACTCAACGATATTAAAGGTTTTACAGTTATCGTCTAAGGTTTGAACCTGAATGCGTGATGTCTCATCTTCAATTCCGGCAATGCCTTGTTCACGTTCTTTTTTTGAAGTTGGTACGTTGTGGTCTGGTGTTGCAACGTTTGCATTGAGACGCCATGGCTGACGACCTGCAAGTTGAAGACCTTCAAATGCCTGCGGACTGGTGACTTCATGCAATAAATGACGATCGATGTAAATCAAGCATGATCCGTCATCTCGCTGTGAAACCAAGTGGTCATTCCACAATTTGTCATATAATGTCTTGCCTGCCATGTCGTCGTGCTCCATTGGACTGGGTATATGGTCTCTATTTAGTAATTATAGCGCTGCTTTTACATAAATCTAATTTATCATTTTTATAAATTAACAAACTTTTTAGAATATATAAAATGCGCGATTCAGGTCTAATCATCTTATAGTTTACAGCATCGGATTTAATAATAATTCTCATTTATACATTCCATTTCACAATCCGATGTACGCTTTTTATACTGAATACTTCTTCAAGATATTTAGTGCAAGGTAATGGTTATGACGACTCTAACTCGTTTTGTACATCACAATCAGCGTATGCTCAAAAAGACTTTAAGCTATTACATTATGCATATTACGGTGGCTATGCTGGTGGCTTACGTGGTGACCGGAAACCTCTGGGTTGCCTTAACTTTAAGTATGCTTGAGCCGACTGTACAGGCGTTTGCCTTTTTTATTCACGAAAAAGTATGGGCAGTAAAAGAACAGCCTGCTCAGCAAGATTCTGGCGCAGGCTATTAATGATTGCGCATTGGGGAATTTGACTACTACAATAGCCTGACGCTGTGATTTTTTTAACACGGCATGATTATGGGAAATTTAAGGTCATTGTATGAATCTTGCTGCATTTGAAGCCTTTGTGAAAGTGATGGAAACCGGCTCTATTTCGCTCGCAGCGGATCAACTGTTTATCACCCAGCCCGCAGTGACCAAGCGCATTCATAGTCTTGAAGATTATTTTGGCGTGAAACTATTTGAATCTGCCGGACGCGGCATTCAAGCCACACATGCAGCACATTCGCTGTTGCCCAAAGTCAAAAACTGGCTCAATGAGCTAGGCGAAATTCATCATACCCTAAGCCATGAACACGATCAGGTACAGGGACGGCTCAAAATCGGTACCAGTCATCATATCGGGTTGCATCATCTTCCCGATCCACTGCGTCATTATGTGCAACGCTTTCCGGATGTCACCTTAGATGTGCATTTTGTCGATTCAGAACAGGCACATGAAAAAGTGCTTGCAGGTGATCTCGAGTTGGCTTTTCTTACCCTGCCTCCAGAAGGCGATGAGCGTCTTACTTATTTGACGGTCTGGAACGATCCACTGGTTTTTGTAGTGGCACCGTTTCATCCATTGGCTCAGCGTAAGCAGATTCAGCTACAAGATTTACTCGAATACCCAAGTCTACTGCCTGCAGCACAGACCTATACCACTCAGATTACCTTGCACGCATTCGAAAAATATGGTCTTAGACCTAAAATCACCATGAGCAATAATCCGCTTGAGTCGATTCGTATGTTGGTTTCGATTGGCTTGGGCTGGTCGGTTCTACCGCAAACGTTGCTGAATCGGGATCTTTGTCAACTCGCAGTGAATGTGGAGCTAAAACGTCAACTTGGAATTGTCTGGCATCCTGCCCGTACTCAGTCCAAAGCAGCACAGGCTTTAATTAAACTGACGCAGCAGTCCACCACAGCTTAAGCCATTCTCTTTAGCGTTTTTCATCAAATCGTTACCTAAATATAATATAACTCGTTCAAGATTGGAGTAAGTTGATCATTAAGCATCCGTGACGTGGCCGTATAACGATAACACCTCAACCCTTCACGGTATTTCACACAATAAATACCTTAAATATGGAGTTGAAGCATGCTAAATGATGTTTTCAGAGTACCAAATTCCGAACACGTATCTTCTGCTTCAAATGCTCATACGCCATCGCCTTCTGGGTTACTTCAAACTTCAAAACAGATCTTGCGCACTCCACGCCTCAATCAAGACAATGCCGATACGTTACGCCAGCAAATCCGTGACTATTTTTTGAATACTTTTGAAACCTATGAATCTTTGTTTGAATGTTTAGATGGTGATGAAGCATTTTATAAAAAACCGATTTCGCTTCGGCACCCTCTGATTTTTTATTTTGGTCATACTGCAACCTTTTTTATTAATAAATTACTGTTGGTTCACTTAATTGAAGAACGGCTCAACCCGCGCTTTGAAGCACTTTTCGCAGTCGGTGTCGATGAAATGAGTTGGGACGATCTCAACGATCAGCATTATGACTGGCCAACACCTCACGAGGTCAAAAGCTATCGTGATCAGGTCAAACAAACAGTACTTCATATCATCGATACAGCCCCGCTTACCCCGCCCATCAACTGGAATCATCCGTGGTGGGCCATTTTAATGGGCATTGAACATGAGCGTATTCATTTGGAAACATCATCGGTGTTAATCCGACAGCATGATCTTGAATATGTTCGTGCACATCCGGCTTGGAAAGCTTCTGATTTTTCCACCACAGCACCTGAAAACACATGGATTGATGTTGCATCTGGACAGGTTAAACTTGGTATTAATCAAGCACACCCACTTTATGGCTGGGACAACGAGTTTGGTCAGCATGAGGCGCAGGTCGAGGCGTTTCAAGCGTCGAAATATTTGGTTAGCAACCAAGAATTTTTGGCTTTCGTTGATGCCGATGGCTATTCAAGCCTTGATTACTGGGAACAAGAAGGTCAAGGTTGGCTGTCCTTTTCTGAAGCCAAATATCCGACATTTTGGGTTAAACAACACCAGACTTGGTATTTAAGACTCATGACCGAGATTGTGCCAATGCGTTGGGATTGGCCTGTCGAGGTCAATTATCATGAAGCCAAAGCATTTTGTAACTGGAAAAAACAGCAGACTGGCCAGAATATTCGCTTGCCCACCGAGGACGAATGGTACCGTATATACGATATCAGCGGATTAAACGAGATTGATCATCAGCGTGCCGATGGCAATATCCATTTGGATTATGGTGCGTCGTCGTGTCCGGTTCATGTGTTTCAGCAAGGCGATTTCTTCGATGTTCGAGGCAATGTCTGGCAATGGACCGAAACGCCAACCTATCCGTTTAATGGCTTTGATGTACACCCCATTTATGATGACTTTACCACGCCTACATTTGACGGGCGCCATAATTTGATTAAGGGCGGTTCGTGGATTTCTTGTGGCAATGAAAGTCTTTATTCATCGCGGTATGCCTTTAGACGGCATTTTTTTCAACATGCAGGGTTTCGTTACGTTGCATCTGACCATGAGGTAAGCAGTGTGAGCTCTCAATACGAGACCGATCAATTACTTTCGCAGTATGCCGAGTTCCATTTTGGATCGGATTATTTTGGGGTTCCTAATTTTTCTAAGGCACTGGTCGAGCTGGCGATCCAGACACTGGGCGAGCGTCCCAAAGTTAAGGCTTTAGATATCGGTTGCGCCGTCGGACGCGCCAGTTTTGAATTGGCACGTGTGTTTGAGCATGTCACCGGAATTGATTTTTCAGCGCGGTTTATTCAGCACAGCGTACAGTTGACCAAAGGTGAAACCTTGCGTTATACGCTCGCCACCGAAGGTGAATTGGTACAATACAAGGCCTGTTCATTGCATCAATTAGGCCTTGAAGAAACCAAAGACAAAGTTGAATTTTATCAAGGTGATGCTTGCAATTTAAAAGCCAATTTCACTGGTTACGATTTTATTTTTGCTGCCAATTTGATTGACCGACTGTATCGTCCACGTCAGTTTCTTAGTCAGATTCATGAGCGTCTGAACATGGGTGGTGTATTGATGATTGCCTCCCCTTATACCTGGCTTGAAGAGCACACGCCGCGTGAAGAATGGATTGGTGGCTTTAAAAAAGATGGTGAAAGTTTTGGAACTTTAGATGGTTTACATGCGATTTTGGATCAGCACTTTCAACTGATTGCAGCACCGCAAGAGGTGCCGTTTGTGATTCGTGAAACTCAGCACAAGTTTCAGCACAGTTTATCGGAAGTGACGTTTTGGCAACGCGTAAAATAAACAATACTCCACAAAAACTGAATCAAATAAAAACAGGCAGTCGATGACTGCCTGTTTTTATTGAGAACATTGAAATATCGATTAAATCGACCAGTCTTGAATCTGCCAATTTTGCGCTTTGGCCAATTTTTCTAGGCGATCATCCGGATTGACTGCAATCGCATGCGTGGCATATTCCAGTAAAAAGCGATCGTTAATCGAATCTGAATAGGCCCAAGATTCTTCTACATTTCGTCCAGCCAGCCACTGCTCTAGACGTACCAGCTTGCCTTGCTGGTAACATGGCGTACCTGCAACTTTACCGGTATATTTCCCTTGCTGTACTTCCGCCGTGGTGGCAATAATTTCGGTAATACCAAAGGCACGAAAAATCGGTGCCGTAATAAAATCGCTGGTTGCGGTAATGCCTACAATTTCATGGCCTAAATCTTGATGCTTTTGAATCGCATCAAAACCTTTTGGGCGCATTTGCGGACGAATCACTTTTTGCATAAAGAGCGCATGCAGCTCTGTTAATACCTCAGGCGTATTTTGGGTTAAAAACTCAAATACAAATTCGTTGTAGGCAATTGGATCAAGCTGGCCTGCTTTGTAATCTTCATAAAATTTATCGTTCATTTGGCGATGATGTACTGGATCGACCAAGCCTTCATTGACGAGAAATTCACCCCAGGAATGGTCTGAATCTGTATTAAGTAAGGTGTGATCAAGATCAAACAAAGCCAATTTCATGAAAATACTCGTTAAAACTGAAATTTAAGAAAAAAAATGTAAATCTATCTCCGCTAGTCGATAGAAATTCGTTAAGATCATAGCAATTTTAATGCATTTTACTTTGATCTTACGCGCTGGGCATATAAGAGTGACGGCCCCCGATTTCAAAGTCAACGATATTGATAAATTTTAGGTAGCCAAATGATCGACTCAGAAGGTTTCCGACCCAACGTCGGGATCATTTTGGCAAATGATAACGGACAAGTTTTATGGGCAAAACGCATTGGTCACAATGCTTGGCAATTTCCACAAGGAGGAATCCATTTTGGAGAAACCCCCGAGCAGGCACTTTATCGTGAACTGAGAGAAGAAGTCGGCTTATTGCCCGAACACGTCCAGATTATTGCGCAGACCAAAGGATGGCTGCGTTATCGTTTGCCACACCGGTACATCCGACCAGATTCTGATCCGGTATGTATTGGACAGAAACAAAAATGGTTTTTATTAAAACTCACCGCGTCTACGCGAAACATTCAGCTAGACCTCTCAGACCCACCCGAATTTGATGAGTGGCAATGGGTAAGTTACTGGTACCCTCTAGGTCAGGTGGTCAATTTTAAGCGCGATGTGTACCGAAAAGCGATGATGGAACTCTGCATGTTAATGCCAGAACAACAATCGCCCGAAAAATCATCACATTAGCAAATGATTTTTTTGGCGAGTGCTGTTATAACATCACTATGAAGAATTAAAAATTTTGGAGTAAGCATCCATGTCAAACATGCAACTTGACACCTTAAGACGCATTGTTCAGGAGATCAATTCGTCTGTAAGTTTGCATGATTCGCTCGACATTATGGTCAACCATGTGGCGGAAGCGATGAAAGTGGATGTTTGCTCAATTTATTTGCTTGACGAACGCAACCAGCGTTATTTGCTGATGGCCTCTAAAGGGCTTAACCCCGAAGCTGTGGGGCATGTTTCCTTGCAACTCAGTGAAGGTCTGGTTGGCCTTGTGGGTCAGCGCGAAGAAATCGTCAATTTGGAAAATGCCTCCAAACACGAGCGCTTTGCCTACCTACCCGAGACCGGCGAAGAAATTTACAACTCGTTTCTGGGTGTACCCGTCATGTATCGCCGTAAGGTGATGGGCGTACTGGTGGTACAAAATAAGCAACCACAAGATTTTAGTGAAGCAGCCGAATCCTTTTTGGTGACGCTGTGCGCTCAGCTCTCAGGTGTCATCGCACATGCACATGCGGTGGGCAACATCGATGTATTTCGTAAGCCAAGTAATGGGCCAGCCTACAAAACCTTTCAGGGCGTATCAGGTGCTGGCGGAATTGCGCTGGGTCGTGCTTACGTTTTATACCCGCCTGCCGATCTGGCGTCGGTTCCAGACCGCGAAGCCGATGATATCAGTGACGAATTACATTTACTCGATCAAGCGGTGAGTTCGGTACGTACCGAAATTCAGCAGCTTGACGAAAAAATGCAAGACTCCTTAATGTCGGAAGAGCGCGCGCTATTTAGTGTGTTTTTACGCATGCTGGATGAAAATGCGCTCCCTGCCGAAATTAAAGAATTGATTCGCGCCGGTAACTGGGCACAAGGCGCCGTGCGTCGTGTCATCGACAAGCACATCACCCTGTTTGCACAAATGGAAGACGACTACTTACGTGAGCGCGTGTCAGATTTAAAAGATCTGGGACGACGTATTCTGGCCTCACTGCAAGAAGCAGATTCCAGCCATAAAGATTTAAGCCCCGACAGTATTTTAATTGGAGAAGAAATCAGTACTGCTGCACTGGTTGAACTGTCGGTCGATAATATTGCCGCGATTGTCACCACAGAAGGTGCTGCCAATTCGCATATGGTGATTGTGGCACGTGCGCTGGGTATTCCAACTGTTGTCGGCGTGACCGAGCTCCCCATCAATACCCTTGATGATGCAGAAATGATTGTCGATGCCTATCAGGGGCGGATCTTTATCAATCCACCTAGACGTCTGCGTCAGCGCTATAAAGAAATTCAAAAAGAAGAAGAGCAAATTGCCAAAGACCTCAAGCAATACGAAACGCGTGATGCCGTTACCCCCGATGGTGTTGCAGTCAAGCTGTATGTCAATACTGGCCTGATGATTGACGTGGTACGCGGCGTTCAGCGTGGGGCCAAAGGTGTGGGACTCTATCGCAGCGAAATTCCGTTTATGCTGCGTGAACGCTTTCCGGGCGAAGAAGAACAACGGGCCATTTATCGTCAGCAATTGAGTCATTTTGCCAACAAGCCCGTCATCATGCGTACGCTGGATATTGGTGCCGACAAAGACTTGCCTTACTTTAGTATTGAAGAAGAAAACTCGGCGCTGGGATGGCGTGGTCTACGCTTTACGCTGGATCATCCAGAAATTTTTTCGACTCAAGTGCGCGCGATGCTCAAGGCCAGCATTGGTTTAAACAATTTGCATATCTTGCTGCCCATGGTGACCAGCGTCAGCGAAGTCGAGGAAGTGTTGTATCTGTTAGAACGTGACTGGGTCGCGGTACAAGAAGAAGAACAGGTCAAAATTACCAAACCGAAACTCGGCATCATGGTCGAAGTTCCGAGTGTGTTACTACAAATTGATGAGTTTGCCGAATTGGTCGACTTCTTTTCCGTAGGGTCAAACGATTTAATCCAGTACTTACTGGCAGTCGATCGCAATAATCCAAGGGTGTCGAGTGTATATTCACACTTTCATCCGTCCATTCTTCGCGCGCTGCAAAAACTGGTTAAGGAATGCCATCATCATGAGAAGCCTATCAGTATTTGTGGCGAAATGGCGGGCGATCCTTTATCGGCTATTTTATTGATGGCGATGGGATTCAATACCCTCTCCATGAGTTCAAGTAATATTTTGCGGGTGCGCAAAGCCATCTGTCACGTTTCAATGACCGATGCCGAGCAATTGCTCAATGAGGTCGTCAAAATGAATAACCCGCTCATGGTGAAAAGCTGGATGGAATACTACTTTAGAAATCATGGTCTTGGAGACATGGTCAAATCTAATCGATTGGTTTCCGTTTAAATGATGATCCTAGAGGGGCTCTCTAGCCCCTCTAGGGCAATAACGCCAAAGCGCACTACAAATCGGTGATACATCGACATATCGAATTAAATTAAACGGTCTTTTATAATCTAAAAAACAAATCAATTTTATGAATTTTATCTTTTTTACAAATCATTTAAATCATTTAAACTAATTTTAACAGCGAACACGCGTAATATATTTTGAGATCAGGAGCACAGCCATGCAGATTGATTCGAACACTCAAGCAGCATCAGAATTACTTAAGATTTTTTTAACCTGTCTTGGTGAACTGCCCCTCAATCATTAAAACGACATCATCAATTCCAATTTACTTTACCGAAAGCCACGACAAAGCAATAGCCAAAATCCAAGGAGTAAATCGCAATGAATACTGCAGCAACAGGAAAATGCCCTTTTACACATGGCGGTAATACTGGACAAAGCCAAAGTCCAACCGCATGGTGGCCAAACGCGCTTAATCTTGATGTTTTGCATCAACATGACCAAAAAACAGATCCGATGGATCCCGATTTCGATTATGCCAAAGCTTTTAAAGAACTGAATCTTGAAGAACTCAAACAAGATATTCGAAGCCTAATTTCGACCAGTCAAGACTGGTGGCCAGCCGACTGGGGCAGCTATATCGGTATGTTTGTACGTACCGCTTGGCACCTTGCAGGCTCATACCGTAAACAAGACGGACGTGGCGGTGCCAATACAGGCAACCAGCGCTTTGCGCCATTAAACAGCTGGCCAGATAACGTCAATACCGATAAAGGCCGCCGTTTGCTTTGGCCAATCAAACGTAAATATGGCAATAAAATTTCGTGGGGTGATCTGATCATTCTTGCGGGTACACTGGCCTATGAAGAAGCAGGCCTTAAAACCTTCGGTTTCGCTGGAGGTCGTAAAGAAATCTGGCACCCAGAAAAAGATGTGTACTGGGGCAGCGAGAAAAAATGGTTAGACGCAACCCGTAATCGCTATTCAGATGATCAAGACCGTGAATCGCTTGAAAATCCACTTGCAGCGGTACAGATGGGTTTGATTTATGTCAACCCTGAAGGTGTGGATGGCAATCCAGATCCGTTACGTACTGCACATGACATGCGTGTGACTTTTGACCGCATGGGCATGGACGACGAAGAAACCGTTGCGCTGACCGCTGGTGGTCATACTGTCGGGAAATGTCATGGTAACGGACGTGCCGAAAAACTTGGTGCAGAAGTGGAAGGTGCAGATGTTGAATTCCAAGGTTTAGGCTGGTTTAACCCAGAAGGCTCTGGAAATGCAGGCAACACCATGGCCAGCGGAATCGAAGGCGCGTGGACGACGCACCCCACCAAATGGGATAACGAATACTTCTACTTGCTTTTAACCTACGACTGGGAACTTCGTAAAAGCCCAGCAGGTGCATGGCAATGGGAACCAGTTACGATCAAAGAAGAAGACATGCCGATTGATGCGCATGATCCAAGCGTTCGACGTAACCCGATTATGACTGATGCCGATATGGCACTCAAAATTGATCCAGAGTACCGTAAAATTTCAGAACGTTTCTATCAAGATCCGGCCTATTTCTCTGATGTATTTGCTCGTGCATGGTTTAAGCTTACACACCGTGATATGGGACCAAAGAGCCGTTACCTTGGCCCAGATGTACCGCAAGAGGATTTAATCTGGCAAGATCCAATTCCGAGCGTAGATTACACCTTAACTGATGCCGAGATTGAATCGCTTAAACGCCAAATACTCGATAGCGGCTTGACTCGTGTGGAATTGATTACCACGGCGTGGGACAGTGCCCGTACTTATCGTGGTTCAGATTATCGTGGGGGTGCCAACGGTGCGCGTATTCGTCTTGAACCACAAAAAGACTGGGTGGGCAATGAGCCTGAACGCTTGCAAAAAGTGTTAGGTGTACTTGAGTCGATTCAGGCTTCGTTTGAAAAACCTGTGAGTATTGCAGATCTGATTGTCCTCGGTGGAACAGCCGCTGTAGAACAGGCTGCTCGCGCCGCAGGTGTGAATATTACGGTGCCATTTGCACCGGGACGCGGTGATGCAACACAGGAACAAACCGATGTGTATTCTTTTGAATCGCTTGAGCCTGTGCATGATGGTTTTAGAAACTGGCAAAAACAGCACTTCGAGACGACTCCTGAAGAACTATTGGTAGATCGTGCACAACTCCTTGGCCTAACCGCACACGAAATGACGGTACTGGTAGGTGGATTACGTGTCTTGGGTGCAAACTACGACAACAATCCGCAGGGCGTCTTGACAGATCGCGTGGGTGTATTGAGTAACGATTTCTTCGTCAACTTAACCGATATGGCCTACACATGGAAACCAACGGGTCGCAACTCTTACGATATTGTAGATCGTACAACAGGAGCAACCAAATGGACTGCGAGCCGTGTAGATTTAGTGTTTGGTTCAAACTCGATCTTACGCTCATATGCAGAGGTTTATGCGCAAGATGATAACCGCGACAAATTTGTCCATGATTTCGTCAAAGCTTGGGTGAAAGTCATGAATGCCGATCGTTACGATCTGGTATAAGCCTCCAAAAGAAAAAGAGCCGATATCGGCTCTTTTTTTATGATTCGGGTTTTACACAGTGAGTTTATGCCCTTCACGCAAACAGTAAAACGGATTCACCAATTTAGATGACGTCTTGAGCAAATGCGTGAGTTCCCGCTCTGGCTCATCTCGGCCTTCATCGGTTAGCTGAAAGGTTCGATGATGAATCGCAACCGAACGCTGTGCGTGTAAATCCAAATGCGCATGCAATGCATCTTGCGGGTTCATGTGTACATATTGCATGAGCTCACGGGGCTCGTACGCACCTATCGGCAAGAGTGCAATTCGGGGTGCGCCAAAACGCTCATAGATTTCTTTAAAATGCGGTGAGTAGCCTGTATCCCCTGCAAAAAAAGCATGATCATCTGCACCGAGAATTGAAAATCCTCCCCACAAGGCTTTGCCCTGATCGCGTAGGCCACGGCCTGATCCATGCTGTGCAGGCGTATAGGCAATGGTAAGATCATGAAAAGGAATCATCTGCCACCAATCCATCTCAATCACATGATACTGCTTGGGCAAGTAATACTGATTGCCCAGTCCAGTATAAATCGGCATGGCAAACTTTTTATGTAACCATTCTAAGGTGGCCAAATCCATATGGTCGTAATGATTATGGCTGAGCAAAACAGCATGAATCGTGGGTAAATGCTCAAGGGCGATACCAGCAGGACACACGCGTCGTGGACCTCGCCCTTGTTGCGGACTGGCATATTCACACCACACAGGATCGGTGATGAGATTATATGGCCCGATTTGCAACAATACAGTCGCGTGCCCGACAAACCAGATCTGCCAGTCATCTAAATCGGCATGCGGTCGATTTTGTGGCATCGCCGCCGGCATATTGAGCCGTGCATCAAATTCACGCTGAATGTCGACATCCCATGTATACGATTCACGCGTCATTAACCAGCGCAGTAATTCGGTTGAACCACGTGCTGAGGAATGCTTCACTTGATTATAAAAACGTGAATGTCCGGCCTGTACAGAATCTAAATAATGAAAAGAAGGCTTACTCCATGTATGCGTTAAACAAGATTTAGTCGGCAATTGAT
Organism: Acinetobacter sp. 243_ASPC; assembly: GCF_001054715.1. Lineage (NCBI taxonomy): Bacteria > Pseudomonadati > Pseudomonadota > Gammaproteobacteria > Moraxellales > Moraxellaceae > Acinetobacter > Acinetobacter sp. 243_ASPC. Next base: position 211,534 of record NZ_JVOR01000095.1, read on the forward strand.
AGGTTAATGTCGGCTTCTCTTTCATAGGGTAATTTTAGTCATCATCTTGTGGTCAAATAAACGTATGCATCAGACATGTTCTTCATTTAACGTAAGCCACGACTCGTCTCCATTTTTTGTAAAACTGTTCATGCTGTTTTGGTTGCTTACAGCGTGTATGACAACCTTTCTTAGAGTGCCAGATTTTCTCAAGAAGTTTGTTGCGTTTATGCGTCAATCGTCGTTGCTTTTCAAAGTTTTATGGCTGTGCAATTCAAGAGCAATCTCGACCAGACCCTATGTAATAGGACGGCTTAAGCAAAACTCAAAAACCTACCACCGATAAGCAGAGTAAACTGCTTGGAGGTCTTGAGCAACAGATAATGTATCATTCCACTATTCTTGCGTCCTAGCTTTAAATACCCTACCGTTTTCAGCAGAAGATTTGAAACAAAGCAAGAAATAAACCAGTTTTACACTGCAATATAATTAAGCACGATATTGGTGCAATATATTCATTTTTGTGGTGAGATTGATTCATTTTTTTTATACAATTGATTCATATATTTTATAAATAAATCAAAATACTATTTTTATATTGAATTAATAATGAGCTTAAAAATACTATTTATTTTATAAATGGCTAAAGCATTTTTTACACGTGTCCTATTCATTTAATATCCTTTAGACTTATGTTTATAAGACTTTTTTTGGATTAGTTTTTTGTGGAATTGCGACATCTTCGATATTTTGTCACTGTGGCTGAAGAATTAAATTTTAGTAAAGCTGCATTGAAACTCTATACTGCTCAGCCCTCTTTAAGTCAGCAAATCAAAGATTTGGAAGTTGATGTTGGGGTTCAACTGCTGTATCGAACCAAACGTAAAGTCGAACTCACCGAAGAAGGTGCTGTTTTTCTGGAACAGGCACGCCTGACTTTGGCTCAAGCTGAAAAAGCCGTCATGATGGCCCGTCAAGTCTCGTATGCCAAGCAGCAAGCGCTGAGAGTCGGCTTTGTTCCTGTTGCTGAAGTCAAAATCTTTCCGCATATTTTGCCTAACTTTCGCTTTCATCATCCTGATATTCGTATTGATCTGTCGAGTTTAGGCAATGATGAACAAATTAAAGCGCTTAAAAAGGGCGAGTTGGATGTCTGTTTTATTCGTGATCGTCTGCAAAATGATAATGACTTTACGACCGAGCATGTGCTACGAGAGTCATTGATTTTTATTTTGCCAGCCCATCATCCATTGGCCAAACTCGAGCGTATTCCCCTGTCTGCACTTCATCAACTCGACTTGGTGATTGCCGAGTCGAGTCAATCCAGAGTCTTACATGAGCTAATTTTGAAGTTTGCAAAACAGCATGGCATTCAATTTAATCTGGTTGAACATGCAGACAGTTTGCTGGCCAACATCAATGGTGTTGCGCAAGGTCGCGGGTGTAGTTTAGTCCCCGATTACGTGGCCAGTTTGTTACCTGAAACATGTGTGACGCGTCCACTGGAAATCGATCTTCCTCATTTAGATTTGTACCTATGTTATAACAGCTCAAGCAAGTCGACATTGGTTCAATCGTTTCGTGATATGCTCGCCAAATGGGAACGTACTGTGCCTGATGAATGTATCACTGAGCATTAAAATCAATCATTTGAGCCAGCATACATAATACCTGTCGGCTCAATTCAATCGTTTCTCTATAAAAATAAAAGCCTTGGAAAAGGAAACGAAAACATATGAACAGATTTTTTTTCCGCCTTGGGCACAGTATTTCATCCCGTCCACATTTTTTTATCTCTTTGGGCATCGGTGTAGTGATTGGTACGCTATTGTCATGGCAAACTGATTCACACTGGTCTACTGTCGTGCTGATTAGCTGGAATATTGCTGTAACGATTTATCTGGCGCATGTGATGGGTCTGATTGGTCAAATGGATACTAAAACCATGCAACAGCAGGCTAAGCGTCAGGATGAAAGTAAATGGGTCATCATGCTCTTGGTGCTGCTGGCACTGCTGATGTGTATGATCGCAATCGTCGTACAACTCTCGATGATGTCCAAAAACAGTCCATACGAAATTGAGCATGTTATTTTGGCGCTGTTTACAATTATTTCGGCATGGCTACTGATGCATACCGTGTTTGCGCTGCACTATGCCCACGATTTTTATATTGCACGCAGCAAAGGCAGTGCGGGAGGATTGGAATTTCCACAGACTCCCCACCCCACCTATGCCGATTTTTTATATTTTAGCTATATTATTGGCACATCCGCACAAACTGCAGATGTATCAATTACCTCGCGCAACATGCGTCTGCTCAATATCTTTCATGCATTTTTGGCATTTATTTTTAATACCAGCATCTTGGCAATTTGTATTAATGTGGCCGCAAGTTTTTTGTCGAATTAAATCGAAAAAGGAAAGTTATGATACTTTCCTTAATCGTGTAGATTAGTTTTAACTGGCAAAAATTGCATTGCTACGCTGTAAGCTTTCTCTTTGTCGGATCGTCATGAGATATTGGTCAATTGCAGGATGGGTTTTTAATTGTCCCATCTTTTGCTGCCACAGCAGCATCGCTCCAACACATATATCCGCGACGGTAAACTGTTTTCCACACAAATAAGGATTTGCTTGAGTTAATCCCTGAATAAGTGCCTGATAGGCATCTGTCTCATCACCGTAACTCATAAACATTTTTTGCTCAGGCTGAACCTGAATGTTTCGCATTTGATCTGTTGCCAAGGCTTCCCATGGCCCCGAAATAAAAAATAGCCAACGATAATAAAGACCGCGTTTAGGATCACCAAGAGCAGGCGCCAGATTCTTTTCAGGAAACTTATCTGCCAGATAAGCACAAATAGCAGCTAGCTCATAGATTACGACATGCTCATCAATCAGTACTGGCACCTTACCGAAAGGATTAAGTTTAAGATATTCAGGGGATTTCATACTGGTGTGATATTCCACCTCAACCCGCTTACACTCAATTCCAAGTTCGATCAGTAACCACTCGACCACCACACCACGTGATTCTTTATTGGTATAAAGCTGAAGACCCATTTCATTCACTCCTTTTTGATATTGTGGGTCCAGTGTAGAGCAGCGGATTGTCAGTTTTTGTCAGGAGTGACACATACTTCTTCAACCCACCATTGATGAAATAATTTCTGCTTAAACTGAGGATAGTGATCTTGACTCAACTGAAGCTGCCGAATTCGATCAATTCTAAAGTTTCGAAATGCTTGTCGTAACTCACACCAAGCCGCCAGCATAATTTTGTCGTTAAAATATCCCATCGCAAAAGGCCAGACTGTTCGCATACTTTCATTTTTGCGCTCGTCGGCATAGGCAAAGGTCACCTTCACCTGTAGACGAATTGCCATTCGAATCTGCTCAAGTATTTTTGTATCGACAGGTAGCCAAACATTAAAGGCTCTGAGTGTGGTCTGTTCTAAAAAATGCTGGCGATAAACAGGTAAGACTGAATTCAGTTTGCTAAGCACTGAAGATGATGCACTTTGCAACGCGTCGTCAGGGATGCTTTTAAGCCAGTGTAACGCCAAAAAAACGGCTTCTATTTCAGTTTCATCCAATGTAATCGGAGGGAGAAAGAAATCTTCCTTCAACTGAAATCCGATGCCTGCACATGCATCAATTCGTACACCCTGCTGTCTTAATGTTTCGATATCTCGATAGACACTACGCTGACTAATGCCAAGTTGTGTTGCCAACGCATGCGAGGTCACTGGATATTTGGCTTCTCTTAAGTGCTGTAGCAAATTTAATAATCGAATTGAACGGCTCATCTGAACCTCTAGATTTTTATTAGAGAGAAACCTCAACAGGTTTCTCAATTTTTTATTTTTTAAAGATTGTTTAAGCAGGCATCTTCTGTTGCAGTATTTGCTTTAAAAAGTGATGCAATTCCGGCACGCTCTTCACAATGGTCAAAGGCGCATAACGCGCTAAGACCTGAGGATCATGCACACCGTAACTCACACCAATACGCGGCATGTCGATGTTCATGGCCATCTCAAGATCATAGCTGCTATCGCCAACCATAATGGCATTTTTTGCCTCGACTTCTGTGACCTGCAAAATCTCTTCCAGCATGCGTGGATGAGGTTTAGACATGGTTTCACTTGCCGCACGAGTGATATCAAAAATATGATGACTTTGCGTTTTGGTCAGCACGCGATCTAAGCCACGGCGATTTTTACCTGTTGCCACCGCAAGCTTCATCCCCATGGCTTTTAAGTCATGCAGCAGCTCGGCAACGCCATCAAACCATGCATCATGCGTGGAATGTTGCACATAATGTTCGCCATAAGCCACCACAATTTGCTCATGCAAATGTGGAACCTGCGGAAAAAGCGTCTGCATCACTTCGGGTAAGCCTAAACCAATCACCCCTTGTGCCGCCTCATGCGTAAGGGGTTGCTCAAAGCGTTGCGCTGCAAATTGTAAACTTGCGACAATTTGGCCAACTGAATTAAATAAAGTGCCGTCCCAGTCAAAAATAATCAGTTCTGGATGATTCATTTACGTGCTCTCAACTGTGCCACAACGTTTTGAATATCCTCTGGCAGTGCCGCTTCAATCACAGGATAGCCCGGAATTTCAAGACGCATCGCATGCAGGCACAGACGGCGTGCTTCAGGTCCTGTATAAGGTGTTTGATGGCCGTATTTATCGTCACCCACTAAAGGATGACCGATACTCAAGCCATGTACGCGAATTTGATGGGTGCGCCCTGAAAGTGGTGATGCATAAACCAGTGTTGCATCTTTAAAACGCTCAGCGACCACCCAGTTGGTTTTACTTGGCTTACCTTCTTTCGACACTCTCACACGGCGTTCACCATTGGCCAGTTCATAACGCAACAGCGGCGCATCAATCAACTGTCGATCAAGACTGACATTCCCTTTCACGAGTGCTGCGTAGGTTTTTGCAATTTTGTGTTCGCGTAATAAATCCTGCAACAGCTTAAGCGTGCTGCGCTTTTTACTGATCATGACCAAACCCGAAGTGTCACGGTCAATTCGGTGAATCAATTCTAGATATTTTTTTCCAGTAGCCGCTCGCATGGCCTCAATCAGACCGTATGCCACACCGCTTCCGCCATGTACGGCGATCCCCGATGGTTTATTCACCACCAATAAACCATCATCTTCATACACCACGCGGCTGAGCAGGCTTTTGGCAACCTGATCGCTGACTGGCGCATCGCTTTCATCTTTTTGTTCGTAGCGAATCGGGGCAACTCGAATCTGATCGCCAATACTCAGTTTACTTTCCGCTTTAATTCGTTTTTTATTGACTCGCACCTGCCCTTCACGAATCAGACGATAGATACGACTTTTGGGTACACCTTTTAAACGGGAAAATAAAAAGTTATCGATGCGCTGACCGGCCTGATGTTCGTCTACCTCAAACCAGGTGACGCTTTGCCATTGTTGCGTAGAATTCATACAGTAATTAAAACCCGAAAAAGATGAAATTTGAATAAAAAATGACCGTTTAGCTACTTGATTTCACAAGAAACTTTCAATTAGCCCATAGGCAGATCGTGCAAGGTTTGATATAGTCAGCGCACGGATACCACCGTAAGTGAACAAAAAACGAAATAATTTCAACTCTGTTTGAAATGAATATTCGCTCAAGGCTTCACCAAAAGCTCGGACAGGTCCCAAAAGAATATGCCCACGCCGAAGGCTTATTATATCGGCAAAAAACAAACTGTCGCGTTTAATTGTGCATTTGCACAACAGTTTGTTTAAAGAAATATGTCGCCAACCCACACGTTGGTTATTAAACGTAAACTGATGCACATCAGATACATTGCGCCATGAGGGTTTTTTCAGGCTAAAGTGTTGATGTATTGGAACTGCCAAATAGCACTGATACGATGAACATTCCGTATCAAGACTTCATAAGAAGGATCTTCAAGCTCAGTGACAGTGAAAGTTATCATCCAATACACCGCTTACCCGCCAGTGAAGAAATTCAAGCACGTTGATTGCACCACAATCAATGCAGTATCGCCAACATCAAAACCGTTATTGAGCCGAAGCATTATGCACTAATCGGACGTCACGATCTGGACCACACTTGCTGAGTTCCAGTCCTGATACAAAGGATTGATGTTTGTGCAGCTGATCATCGCAGTGATCTGAGTGAGTCACTATTAGGTGTCACACCCATGAAACGTATGTTGATTAATGCAACTCACGCTGAAGAAGTCCGCGTTGCACTTATCACTGGTAATCGTCTTTACGATTTTGACTTAGAAAATCGTACCCGCGAACAAAAAAAATCAAACATTTATAAAGGTCATGTTACTCGCGTTGAGCCGTCTCTAGAGGCTGTTTTTGTCGAGTATGGCGCTCAGCGTCAGGGCTTTTTGTCGATGCGCGAAATTGCAAATTCGTATTTACACGCCGACCCGCGCCAAACTTCAAATATCCGTGAACTGATCACCGAAGGTACTGAACTTTTAGTTCAAGTCGAAAAAGAAGAGCGTGGTAATAAAGGCGCTGCACTCTCTACCTTTATTTCACTTGCTGGGCGTTATTTGGTGCTCATGCCAAACAATCCAAAAGGTGGCGGTATCAGCCGTCAAATTTCGGGTTCAGTACGTGAAGAACTCAAAGAAATGCTGGCATCCCTGAATATGCCACGTGGCATGAGTGTGATTGTCCGTACAGCAGGGATTGGCCGTTCACAGGAAGAATTGCAACTGGATCTCCAACATCTTCTAGATTTGTGGAGCCAAATTCAAAGCACCTCAAGTTCTGGCCCATCACCAATGCTGGTTCACCAAGAAGCAGGTGTGGTCACACGTGCCATTCGTGATTACTTGCGTGATGATGTAGCTGAAATTTTGATTGATAGCGAGCAAGCCTATAACGAAGCCTACAACTTTGTAAAAGCAGTGATGCCGCGTCAGCTCGACAAACTCAAAACCTATACGCTCAATGAACCATTGTTTGCGCACTTTGCAATTGAAAGCCAGATTCAAACAGCTTACGAGCGTGAAGTGAAATTGCCTTCTGGTGGTTCGATCGTAATTGATCAAACCGAAGCGCTTGTATCAATCGATATCAACTCCGCCAAATCTACACGTGGTCATGATGTTGAAGAAACGGCGCTGAATACCAACCTAGAAGCTGCTGAAGAAATTGCGCGTCAATTGCGTTTACGCGACATTGGCGGTTTGGTCGTGATCGACTTTATTGACATGACCAAAGACCGTAACCAGCGTATGGTTGAAGCTAAATTACGTGAAGCTACGCAAAGTGATCGTGCGCGTATCCAGTTTGGTCAGCTCTCACGCTTTGGTTTGATGGAAATGAGCCGTCAGCGCTTACGTCCGTCGCTTGAAGAAGCAACCGGTTATGTCTGCCCGCGTTGTCATGGTACCGGTATGGTACGTGATCTGCGTTCACTGTCACTTTCAATTATGCGTAAAGTCGAAGAGATTGCTTTGCGTGAACGTCATGGTGAAGTGCAGGTTGAAGTTCCAGTTGAAATCGCAGCATTTTTGCTAAACGAAAAACGTCATAGCTTGGTTTATCTTGAGCAGACGTCAGGTGTACGCGTGACGGTTCTACCTCACCCGCATCTTGAAACACCACATTATGAAATCCAGTACAACCCTGAAGGTTTTGCACCATCAAGCTACGAACGTACAGAAGCAACACGTTCTAGCGAAAAAGAGCTGGGTTATGAATCTTCAGGTTGGCATTTAGAAGAAGCTGAACACACTCATGCTGCTGCACCAGCGGCAGAGGCAGCAAAAACCAAGCAATCGCCGAAACAAGCCGCTCAAGTGGCTGCTGCACCACAAAAGTCAGCCAGCGCATGTGCTTGGCTTGAAAACTTGTTTGTTCAGAAACAAGCTCAAACCACAGACCAATCTCGTTCGGCACAAAATGCAGCCGCTGCGATTGAACAAATGGTCAACAACGGCGCAGTCAGTCGTGGTCAGTTTGGTCAGGTGAATCCAGCAGCCGTGCCAGCACAGAGCGCTGCACCTGCGGCAGCACCAACTGCAAACAACGTCTATATGTCGCAGCCGCAAGCCAAACATGAGCCACGCGAGTCCAACGAAAAAGACGAAAAACCACAGCAGCAGCGTCAGAACAACAAAAAGCGTAAGCACAAAGAGCATCGTGAACACCATGCCCCAGTGCAAGAAGCTTCACAACAAGTGCATGAAGAAACTGTGCAGTTGTCGCGTCAGGAACAACGTGACCTTAAACGCAATCAAAAGCGTCACCAATCTGAACAGCAACAGCATAACGAAACGTCACATGAAGAAACCCAACATGTGCCGCGTCGTGACCGCAATCAGCAACGTCCAAACCGCCCGAATCGTTATCGCGATCAAAGCGTATTAAATGAGGACAATGCACAGCCAAAAGCTGCACCTGCTGTTGCAGATGAGCGTCAGGTTCGTGTAGAACAGGTCGATGCACCGCGTGACGACGTACTGGCAACCGCGCTAGTGATCAATGTCGATACTGCAAAAAGTGAAATTGTGGCCTTAAATGGTCAGCCTCAGCAGTCAAAACGTGATGCAGCAGCACCAGCAAAAGCACATCAGGCGAAAGCTGAGCACAAAGCACCGACTCAACCTGCAAAAGCGGAAGTGGCGCCTAAAGCGGATGTTCCAGCCACCGAAACCACAGACGTGGCTGAACCAGTCGCTGCATCTTCAGAAGTGAAACGTGCCAGTAACGATCCGCGTATGCGTCGTCGTCAACAACGTGGACAGCATCAGGCGAAAGTACAAGCACCGAAGATCACGCCATCTCAAGTGCCAACGCTCGGTCAGTACACCATTAGCAGCCTGATCCGTCATGTGTATGGTGAAGACTGTACGGTTCTAATCGAACAGTTTGGTCTGGTACCAACCTTTAACCGTGCCTTAGTGAAATTCACTGAGCAATATGCCGCTACATTGGTGGTAGGCGAGTCTGAAGGTAAAGCTGAAGATAAAAAGCCAGTGACCCGTGATGCAGAGCTTCCAAACAATAAGCCTGTTGAAGAAGCTGAACCTGCAGCGGTTTTACCGCTCACACCACCGAAGGCTGATCTGAGCCGTGTTGCCAACGATCCGCGTGAGCGTCGCCGTTTGGCCAAGCAAGCTGCTGAGCAAGCGCATGTACAAGCCAAGCAAGCGCAAGCTGCTGAGCAGGCACAAGCAGATGCACCGCAAACGGCAGAAGTCGTCGCACAATCTGCTACGACAGATGCGCCTGTAGCAGATGCTGCTCAAGAAACGCCAGCAACTGTCTCGGCAGAGGCTGTACCAACAACAGAGCAAGCGACAGATGCGGCAGCAGACCCAGCACCTGTGGCCTCAGAGGATCAAGCAGCAGATGCTGTACAAGCCTCGCTTCCTGAAATCGAGCAAGCAACACCAGTAAAAAAGGAACCGACCAAAGCCAAAGCAAACAAAGCACCGGCTAAGGCGTCTGAAAATACTGCCAATGCAGATCAGGACAAACCGGCCCGCCCTCGTCGTCCACGTGGTCGCCCACCGAAGAAAACCACCTCTAGTACCGAATGATTTGCATAATTGCAGATCATTAAAAGAAACCTAGTCATTTCGGTGACTAGGTTTTTTTTGATACTTTTGTGAGATTAGGTTGATTGCACTAGAACAAAGGCCGTAAAAGAACAGTTCTAGATGAAATTTTTTTCTGCAGATGCGTCACCATAATTGGATTGATCGAAAAATAAATAGGATGTATATGAGCCAGACCACACAGACTGATATTATTACGCTTGGGGCTGTTGCCGCGAAAATTCCACAATTGATTCCAAAGGTGCCACACCTTCTTCATGGACTCAAACAAGCCTATTTACGCACTTCTGCTTCGCCTGCGGGCCTCGGTATTGCTTTTGAAAAAGCCGTGAAGCGTAATCCGGATGGGGCTGCTCTACTATTTGAAGATGAGCGCTATACCTATCAAGAACTCAATGAGTGGGCCAATCAGATTGCCCATTACTATCTGTCATTGGGCGCGCGTAAAGGCGATGTGATTGCGGTCATGCTTGAAAACCGCTCTGAATTGCTGGCTACCGTGATTGCACTGGCAAAAATTGGTGTGACAATTGCGTTGGTCAACACCTCACAAACAGGCAAGGTGCTCAGTCATAGTATTAATCTGGTCAAACCGATTGCATTAATTTTTGGTGATGAAGTACATCACTGCATTGATGAAATTCGTGCTGACTTAAATATCAATGAAGACCGTTTTCATTGGTTTGCCGATCAGGCCACACGTCAAGACGTGGGCACCGCACCGCACGGATATATCAATCTGGCCGAGCAAATTGACCATTTCCCAAAATTTAACCCACCTACGACCCATACCGTTCAGGGCAAAGATGGTCTGTTTTATATCTATACCTCAGGTACCACAGGATTACCCAAAGCGGTGATCTTTACCCATAGTCGCTGGACACTGGCCTATGGTACGTATGGGCATGTGCTTGATCTGAATCCCGACGATGTGATGTATGTAACGTTACCGCTCTACCATGCCACGGGTATTGTGGTGTGCTGGTGTGGTGTGATTGCAGGCAGTGCAACTTTGGCCTTACGTCGCAAATATTCGACCAGTGCATTCTGGAAAGATGTACAAAAGTTTAATGCCTCTGCCATTGGTTACGTGGGAGAATTGTGTCGTTATCTCATGGATGCCCCTGCCACCGAGTTAGATCGGAGCCATCGCGTAACCAAAATGATTGGTAATGGTATGCGTCCGAATATTTGGGATAAATTCAAGCAACGCTTCGGTGTCGATGAAATTTTAGAGCTGTACGCATCAAGTGAAGGCAATGTCGGTTTTAGTAATATTTTTAATTTTGATAATACTGTCGGTTTTTCTCCAACGCCGTATGCCGTGATTGCATTTGATAAAGAGAAAAATGAGCCAATTCGCGACAAAGATGGATTTTGCCAGAAAGTAAAAACTGGTGAAGTGGGCTTGTTGGTCGGTAAAATTACCCGTCGCTCTCCTTTCGATGGATATACCGATCCAGAGAAAAACAAAGCCGTGATTTTAAAAAATGTGCTGAAAAAAGGCGATGCCTATTTCAATACGGGTGATTTGGTACGTGACATTGGCTTTCGTCATGCACAATTTGTTGATCGCTTGGGAGATACCTTCCGCTGGAAAGGTGAAAACGTCTCGACCACTGAAGTTGAAAATATGCTCTGCGAACACGATAAAATTGTCGAGGCCGTAGTATATGGTGTTGAAATTCCGCACACCAATGGCCGCGCGGGCATGGCGGCCATCACATTGGCGGACCATGCAGAACTGAATGATCAAGATTTGAGCCACATGGCAAGTACATTTAAAAAATGTCTGCCCGCCTATGCTGTTCCGGTTTTTTTACGTGTACAAGAAACCGTCGAAACAACGGGAACGTTCAAATATCAAAAGAACAAGCTCAAAGAACAGGCCTTTGATCCCAACAAAACCGAGGAAAGATTGCTGGTTTTATTACCTGGCGAATCGGCTTATTGTGATGTGACCAAAGACATTTTTGATAACATTCAGGCATATAAGTACCGTTTTTAGTTCATTTTTTAGCTAAACAAGAGGAAATCGTGCTTTTTATAAACAGTTATGCAATTGTTTTGAATTTTCCTCTTGTGTTAGCTGAATAACTTGCTACAATACGCTCCATCAAACGATACAGGGTCGTTAGCTCAGTTGGTAGAGCAGCGGACTTTTAATCCG